>JALUUP010000092.1 GCA_027021285.1 Bacteroidota bacterium
GAGATGCAGGTAAAAAGCCTCGAAATACCGTTCGACCTCCCGGCACGTGGCGCATTGTTCGATGTGCGCGGCAACGAACTCCCTCTCCTCGTCCGCCAGCGCAGGCGATTTCAACACGTATCGCTCTATGTCTCGTTCTTCCGGGTGTATGTTTATATGATCAGTCATGTTGGCATCCTTTTCTTGATACTTTACTATACATGCGTTCAAAGCGCCCCGCGGAAAAATTTTAGATTTTTTTGAAATAATCTTTGCAACGTTGTTCAAAGTCGTTCCAGGCTTTGGTCGCGATATACGAGAAAATGTTTCTGTGATGATCCCAGTATTGTTTCCTGGTGACCCCGGGGAATTCCCGTTTGAAACAGGAAAACAACACGTCCTTTTGTCCATCGAGACGCAGCAAGAGGAAATTGCGGATTGCCCGCCTGTATTTCAGGCATTCCGCCTCTGAAAGTATTCCACGAGTGTTGTATTTCCGGATACATCCGTCGTATATGACGTCCAGCGTCTCGTTTGCGAGCCGTTCCAGGTCGGTTCTGTCCAGGCTGTGGATATCGGGGGGAGTATAAGTGTCCATGTCCGGTTGCAAGAGCGCGTAAAACCGCCGCAGGGTCATGGCGATGTTCGCGATCGACAGCCACCGGCGGTAGTGTGTTTCGTTGTGCACGATCGTGAAGATGAGGTGCATCAGGAATTCCGTCGTGTTGTCCGGCGACGCTATCCGGGACAGTTCGGCCAGGAGCCTGTCGGGAGGGATCTCGGGCAGTTCCAGGAACAGGTCGTCTTCCTCCGGTTTCCAGACCATGAGCCCGAGAACGGATTCCCGGGTGGCGAAATGCGGCGAATTTCGCACGATGTTCTTGACCCTGCGCAATATTCTGCCGTAATCCGGGTCGCTTTCTTCGTAGAGATCGGACATGGCGTGCTGGACTTTACGGTACACGATGCGCCGCAATTCCATGAGCAGCTCCTGTTCCGGTACGGTTTCCAGGTCAACGTCAAGTTCTGAAAAAAAACGATAGAGCTGAAAGCAACGAATTTTGTTTCTCGGGTGAAACAGCCGCTCGATACACAGAAAAGCAACCTGCGAATCATCCATGTGCTGTTTCCGGAAATGTTCGAGGCGCCTGCTGAAATAGGTCAGCAGGATCGTGTGCGCGATCTCGTGGCACACGCGGGCCAAATGATTCTCGCTTTTGCGGGAAAGTGAACAATCGAGCATGGACCGGATAACCGGTCTCAGTTGTAGGTCCATGTTAGGGTCTTCGCACCTGTTTCAAGGATGGTGATGCAAGTAGAATGTCGCTGAACATCAATATACAACTTGTGCCAACCGATAAAAACTAGTGCGTACACGTGGGGTGTTTCTGGAGGTCGGATGGAAAGAATGTTCCACGGCGGTGAGTGAGATCACGGACGATGGAAGGATTTGAAAATTGAAATATGTTTGGACAACCGTTTTAGCGCTTCCTGGTCGTGATTGTCGAATCGGACAATGAAACGCCACATTTACGGGAGTTCCATGCTTTTGGATGGCAAAAAGCCGAATCTTTCTGTACTTTAGAAGTGGTCCTGAAGTGTTGACCACGTCGTTTCAGCGCCATCACATCGTCTTCGCTCTCATGTTTTGTTCAGGAGGTCTTTTCATGGTACATCGCTACCACGTCATTTCGGTATTTATCATTTCAGCGGCGCTTGCGGTATTATGCTTCGGCCCGGCAAGCGACATGGTTCAGCCGACCCGGTTCCTGGAGGCGGAAGGCGAACAGGAGTCTGTCGGCGAGCAGGTGCCGGGAATGCTCGAGTTTTATTACATGCAGCGGCAGTACGGAAATCCCGGTATCGACATCCAGAGGAAAATATTCCAGGTTTACGAAGAACTGCGGGACCGGGAGCAGTTTTCCGTGCGCAAACCCGCGTACGCCAACAAGTGGATAAACATGGGTCCCACGAACCTCGGCGGCCGCATGCGGGCCGTCGTGTTCGATCCGTCGAACACGAACGTCATCTACGCCGGCGGCGCCATGGGGGGAGTATGGAAAAGCACGAACGGGGGCGAGAACTGGTTCCCTCTCACGGATGATCTTCCCGCTCTTGCCATCGGGGCCCTTGCCATCGATCCGGATAATCCCAACAGGATTTTCGCGGGGACGGGAGAACCGGTGCGTCAATTTTCCCGGGCCAGCGGCGCGCCCAGTTACAACGGAATCGGCATCCTGAGATCGGAAGACGCGGGAGCAACCTGGGAAAAACTTCCCTGGCCGTTTTCGTCGAGCGCGGTGCATCGCATCGTGCTGCACCCGCAGTCCGCCGATACCATGCTGGTGGCGACCATGCAGAACTTGTGGAAGACCACCAACGGCGGTCAGACCTGGCTGAACGCGCAATCCGGTGTCATCACCGACGTGGTGTACAAACCGGATAATCCCGCGACGGTGTTCGTCGCCATCGGCAACGACATGGGCGGCTCGAACGGCATCTACCGGTCCGATGCAGGCGGCAACCGGTTCACGTTCCGCCGCTTGAGCAACAATTTTCCGGCCGGCGATTCCTGCGGCCGGATTCTCCTCGCTGTCTCGCCCAAAAAACCAAACCGCCTCTATGTGGCCGTGGCCTTGAACTACAGGCTCCGGTTTTCCCAGGGCGCGGATCCGGACGCCGATTTCTTTATGTTTCTCGTCTCGAACGACGCGGGCGAAACGTGGGAGCGAAAGCTCAACGCCGTCAATCCCAAGATCACGAACGGACAGGCGTTCTATGACTTCGCCCTCGCCGTTGACCCCGACAACCCCGACTTCGTCATGCTGGGAGGATTGACCTGGTACCGGAGCACGAACGGCGGGAATTCGTTCATGCAGGTGACCAATCCCCATGTCGTGCACGTGGACCAGCACGCCATCGCGTTCAAGCCGGACGACACGAACACCATTATGATCGGCAACGACGGCGGTTTGTACATTTCCCACAGCCGGGGCGCGACCTGGGAAGCGAAAAACAGCAATCTCGTCACGATCCAGTACTATACGTGCGGCTATGATCCCACCAACCCGGAGCGCCTGGTGGGTGGAACGCAGGACAACGGCACCCAGAGGCAGGGCTCCCCGGGCAGCACCATGTGGTCGATTCTCAACGGGGGAGACGGCGGGTATTTCGCGATCGATCCCAAGGACAACCGCATCATGTACACGACGATTTCCGTTCACATGGCCCCGTACCGCACGTTGAACGGCGGCCTCAACTGGACGCGCATGGAATCCGGTCTGAACGGCGGTACGGACAACGATCGCTTCAACTGGATGAAGCCGATTGCTCTGCATCCCCTCGATGAAAGTCGCCTCTTCATGGCCAGCCAGTACGTGTACCGGATGATGCAGGCCAATTCGGCCACCTTTCCCAGTTGGTCCATTATCAGCCCGGACTTGACACGGCGCCGTTCCTCGGAATCGGTGATCAGCAATTTCACTATCCCTGCCACGGACGCCAACCGTATGTACACCGTTTCCGGCGACGGGAAGGCGTTTATCAGCAGGAATGTCCTGGCCGTGGATCCCAACTGGACGGATATCAGCACGGGCCTCCCGAACCGCTGGCTGACCGACGTGGAAACGGATTGGACCAACCCGGATATCGCCTACGTGACGGCGTCCGGTTTCGGCACCGGCCACGTGTTCAAGACGACCAACGCCGGCCAGAGCTGGACGGACATCAGCGGCAACTTCCCGGAC
>JALUUP010000093.1 GCA_027021285.1 Bacteroidota bacterium
GCCGTTGTTTGAGGCGTGGGCCTGGACGAATTTCACGGCGGAAACGAACATGCCGCCCGAACCGCAGCAGGGGTCGAAGACACGGCCCTTGTAGGGCTCAATCATCTCGACCAAGAGCTTGACCACGCACTGGGGCGTATAGAACTGTCCGCCAAGCTTCCCTTCGGCAGCGGCGAACCGGGCGAGGAAGTACTCGTACACGCGGCCGAGAATATCCTTCTGCCTGCTCTCCTTGTCGCCCAGATCGATTGTGGCGATCAGGTCTATGATTTCGCCTTGCGCGCCATATTCGTCACCCCTCATCCGACCTGCCTACCGCGCTCGGTCATCTTCTCGCAGAATGAGTCAAACAGGACCTTGGCCATTTTTGAAGGTTGTGATTGTCCGTTCTCCCACCGGTTGATGGTGGTGTAACTGACGCCAAGTTCCTGTGCCAGGTCTTCCTGGCTCAAGGCAAGTTGTCTTCGAACTTCCTTCACCAAAGCCGGATAATTCCGTTCACGCGAAATCATGTAATCACACCTCACCGTTTGATGGCAGACCAAGAGCCTTCCTGCAAATACAGTAGCGAGTATTATAGCAAGTGGAACATGAAATGCGGGAAATTTTACGATTGGCCCTTGATGGAGTTTCAGGACGGCCACCTTCCAGCTGGCATAAGGCGGCGAAAACGCTGCTCCGGATCGAACGCCTCGCGGTAACCCTTCTCGTACCCGCCCGCCGTGGTCAGGTGGTGCTCGATGGCGGTTTCAAATGCGTGTTCCGTGTGCTGTCCCGGCATTACGCGTCCTCCGTCGTAAGTCGTCGTATCGCGAGTTTGTCGCAAGCGGCGTCGCAATCCATGTCGCAATACGTCGCGATTCTCTGTCGCGATATGTCGCAATAGTTCATAAGCCCTTTCCTTTCAGGAAATAAAGCGATTGCCGGGCCGCTCCCTTTCGGCCGATGAGACCAATATCCTCCATCTGCTGCAAGTCCCGCTGGAGGGTCCGCCTGTTCACGTCCGGACACAGGGCCTCCATATCTCGGATATGCATCTCATCATGGTCGAGAAGGAAATACAGGACCTTCGCCTGCCGCTCGTTAAACGCGTGTTGCCGTACAACCAGATCGGCCTTCATCGCCTTCTTGCCGCGATCAGTTACTTCGCTCAACTGCATAGCCAGCCCTTCAACGAAGTATTTCAGCCAGCCGGTCATGTCCATGCCGTGCCGCCGCACACCCTGGATTGCCGCATAGAACGCCGCCGTAATGGCGTTGGTAATCGTGAATTTCGGTTGCAATCCGCGCTTGGCCATCACGCCACCTCCCCTCGAACGTCAATCTTGCCGGTGACGGCGGCGGTAATGAGTGCCGTGCGGTACTCGCGGAGCAAGTCGATGGACTTCCTGATCTTCTCACAATCAACGTATCAATCCTCGCTGTCTCGTGGTTGAGAAAGGCCGCGATGGCGCGTTGCTCGGTGGGAGGAGGGCATAGAAGACGCACAGCACCAAGCTTATCTCGACCGAGTTCCCTGAATGTCGAGCCCTGCCCCCATGACGCCAGTTCGTTCTTTGCGGAAAGTAGCTGATAATAGTAAAAGCGGTGATCGTCTGTATTGCGAAAGACAAGGCAACGGCATCCCTGATTCGTACACAAGGGAATACCCGCTATGGCCAGATGACCTATTGGAACTCGCGTTGAGAGGACAAGGCTTCCTGCCGGTGCTAATGATGTACCACAACTTTCGTAGCCTGCCTGTGAAATCATTCGTCGGGTAGTATCAAGGTTATCGCTTTTTAAACTGCCCAAGTCGTCGGGTGTAGCCCAAGGAATATCTCCGTCCCAATAATCTGGTTCACCGCTTTTCGGTGTGGAGCCATTTAGAATCACAAACGTGCGCTTGAGAGGCATAATCCTCCAATGCTCCGGAATTTCTCCCAGCCATTCGACGCCGGAGGGCTTGTATTTGGGATAGGGGCGGCGATTTTTCATGTAACGGCCTCTCCTGATTGGGCGCACGGCCGTGCGCCCCTACACGGGCGTTTTAATGCGGTTTCGTGATTTTGGCCAGCCGCCCGTATATCCGGATTTTCCCGGTCCGTATCCCATTGGGCCGGATTATTGATGATGTATTTCCGAACAATGTTCAACTCGTTTTCGTCACGAATGATGTGTTCATAATAATTGCGTTGCCATAATTTCGCACCGGGGGTGAGGCGGATTTCGTTGATGCGTTTGGTCACGACGGATTTGAAACCGGCCATCAACGAACCTAATGACCGTGGTTCACGACGTAGGGGCGCACGGCCGTGCGCCCTTACAACGGCGTTATGACATTTTTCATGAACACCAACGATCCATGCAATGCCATGGAAATGGTTTGGCATGACAACAAATTCATCCAATTCAATTTCATTGCGGATTTCGGACGATTTTAACCATTCGTCCTGAACAATTTTCCCGTATTCATTCAATACCATTTCACCATTCACAATTTTCCCGAACAGACATTCCCGGTTTTGTGTACAAATGGTCACAAAATATGCGCCAGCCTGCGAATAATCATACCCCTTCAGCCGGATGGAACGACGGCTCTCTTTTGTTTGTTGGCCTTTATTCTGAACCGTCAAGTTTTTCTTGACAGTTGCCTCCAGCGCAGGCAGGTTCTTGCTCATTCCGTCATCCCTGCAAGCATGTCGGCGATCTCCTTCTCAATCTTTTTGAGGTCGGCCTCGATTTCGTCCAGCGGCCGCGGAGGCGTGTACTTGTAGAAGTAAAGGATCGAACTCGTAGGCGATGCCGAGCGAGTAGGCCTGCAATCCCAGCCTCATGAGGCGGCCGTCCCCGTCGTAGCTGAAAGCGGAGTCCAAGATGGTGAGGGTATTAATGTCGCTGTCGGTGAGCGTCACCTTACGAAATCGCTCCGACTGCGTGCCGACAAGGCCAACAGTCCAAGTACCGTCGCCACCGACCCGCACGGTCTCCACGCGCATCGGCTCATTGAAAAGCGAGCCGATGACGACACAACCTTCGCGTAATTGGCTACTTGACGTTGTCATCGGTTCCCGGCTCTCCCGCTATCATCTCGACGGTTGTCGTCGGCTCCGCCCGACTTCACCCATTCGTCCACTTCTTCCTTGCGGAATTTCCACAGGCGGCCCATCCGGTGCGCAGGCATCTGCTTTTCGCCGATCCACTTGTAAACCGTGTCCCGCTTGATGCCGAGATAAGCCGCGATCTCATCTACGGAGAGCCATCGATCTTCCATTGTTAACTCCAGTCGCCTCGGTTCCCGTCTCACTCTCGAAACCTGCCAAGGTGTTTATTGACGAATCAGTTTGTACCGGACGCACTTGGCGGGCATCCATCCGGACAAACCAGAACAAACTGGGTTACATTATATGAAAGTGCGCCCGTTTGTCAACTGGTTTTTCCGAGTCTCACCGAATGAGACCGAGCGAAGGGCTGTCATGACCAGCGGGGTCGCCTGGTAGGGGTGGACCGGATCATGGTCGAATCCTCTCCTACATAGAGCCAAGCTGGAAAAACGGATCCAGCGGCCCACACCGAAACCAGGACACGGCGGTAAAGGCAGGACCGCGCCCGGGTGGAAGCTCCTCACTCTAGGCGGTCTATGGCGGCAAGGCGGGTTTCGGGGCGCCTGCCTCATCCAGGAAGGCCGGACCTGATTCGTAGAGCACCGCTTATTGAATTATGCGAGAATCC
>JALUUP010000094.1 GCA_027021285.1 Bacteroidota bacterium
ATGATATTAGGAGTTAGTTAGTAAAGAGTTTCCAAAATTCCGCTTAACAAATCTACCAATTTGAAGTGCAAGAGAGAAGCAATTCACAGTGTATGAAAGCGGATTTTGTTGAAACACGACAATGGTTTTTATTGGACTGGTCTCGAAATGAGTTGAAAAATTGCATTGAGAAATGTATAATCTCGTACAAGATAGAAAATCCAGCACATCGGTTTTACATACTTGGAGAAAACCTGCGGGAATTCCTGTTATAATAAAAGGTCGTGGAATGAATATTCTTGGTTGTTTAAGATGTTCTGTATTAGTGGTGTATGTCTCGGTACTCCTAATTTGGATTGGTTATCCGAGTAGAATCGATGCCCAGACTTTACCGAACCAGGGACTCCGTGTTGGGATATCAAATTGGGCGGAAATCAAGGACAACCGGTACGTCAAACAACCCGTTTTTACGGCTGAGTGTTGGGTGAAAGTGTTCAGTTCGGGGTTGATTGTTACGCGAGATCAGCCTATTGGCGAACCATCAGATTGGCAGCTATGGTACCATCATCCACGGAGAAGGTTGGCGTTCATCACAGCGAAGGGTCCTCCGGATTCGTATTATTTTACACCGGACAACTCCATCACTCCTGGAAAATGGACACACGTTGCGGTTGTCGCTAACGGCCCCGCCGGGACAGCCCGTGTTTATATTAACGGCACTATCGTTATAACACCATCGTTTTCACCAAGACAATTTGATGCAACTACTGGATTGGCATGGGGTGGGTATTACGATAATCGGACGGGCGCGTACCTGGACGGATACATTGATGAGTGCCGGTACTGGAACATCGAACGTACCCAGGAAGAACTCAAGCGGCGCATGAATGAACGGTTGCCTCTTGACGATCGCCAGGGTCTTGTTGGTTACTGGAGCTTTTGCGGCAACTACGCCGATTCATCCGGATATGGTCACGACCTTGTACCGCGAGGGGATCCTCAAATTGTCGATATTCCGGATCTCCCTGTAGAATTGAGCTGTTACAAATTGGCTCCAACCATTTCAGCCGATTCAACCAATTTCGGAGTCGTCGCGTGCGGAGCAACACGTACGAAAGACGTCGTCATCCGCAACGAGGGCATGAGCGACCTGGTGCTTGCCTCAATCGAAATCCGCGGACAAGACAGCGGGGATTTTACCATGATCTCCCCGACCAGTGTGCCCCCTCAAGTCGTTGTCGCACCAGGTGACAGTACGCTGATCCGGGTTCTTTTCAATCCGACGACCGTCGGCGTGAAATTTGCGTCCCTGGAAGTGCGAAGCAACGCCGGCAACGCTCCCGTGTACACGATTACACTGGTCGGAATCGATGAGCCGTTTTCGATCACCGCAACCCCGGCCTTGCTGGATTTCGGGGCGCGGTTGCCGAACGAAGTGCCCGTCAGCGGGTACGTCGTTATTCGCAATTCCGGGAGAGATACCATCCGGATCGATTCCGTAACAAGTTCCCTTCCGGATGTATTCCGCATTTTGACGTCATTGCCTCTCACAATTCCCCCGGGAGGGGAGGACACGTTATCGGTGGAGTTTGCACCCGTGTTGTTCGACGAGTTTCAGGAGGTCATCAGGATCTTCAGCGGATTGTGCGCTGACAGTGTGGCCATGAAGGGAATTTACTGGGACGGCAACCCACACCTGACAATACAGGCGGGCGAGGTCAGCGCCGCTCCGGGTGAGGAAGTGAGCATCCCCGTTTATCTCCGCGGCACCCGGTCGGCGCAATTGGCGGGCGTCACCGGCTTGACGACTTCCCTGCGGTTCAACAGCACATTACTGTTGCCGAATGGAGAAAACAAGGGCAGCCTGGCGGGAATGGATCGCGCCATCGAATTCACGCTGTCGATACCCGATTCGGACGGTACTGCTTACTGGCTCTCGTGTACCGCAGGTCTTGGAAACGCCGTGAGCACACCGTTGGTGGTCGAGAACACGCGGTTCCAGGGGGTCAGCATTCCCGTTACGGAAATCCCGGGACGGTTTACCCTTCGCGTATGCCAGGAAGGCGGCGCGCGATTGATAAATATTGGTGACACTCTACGGCTCTTTCAAAATTTTCCGAACCCGTTCAACCCCCGCACGACAATCGGCTTCAGTCTTATCGAACCGGGCTTTGCCCGCTTGTACATCGTCGATCCGTTGGGCAGGAAGGTCGCGATTCTTGCCGAGCGGTACTTTGACAAGGGCAAGCACGAAATCTTCTTCGATGCGTCCAACCTCTCTTCGGGACGGTACTATTATGTGTTGCAATCCCCGGCGGGAACTCTCGTCCGTTCCATGGATGTGCTGAAGTGATCACATTGTTTCAGGTGAGTCAAGGAATGCGGGTCACCCCTTGGTTCTTGCTGTTCATGGTTCTTTTCGGAATCGCGAGTGGCCAGACGCAGCCAGGCAAGGAACCGCCTACCGCCAGTGAAGGCGTGTACGGAGGCGTCAATCTCAATCTCCACGGCGCGGATTTTACCAAGCTTCCGGGTATCCCGAACTGCTGCCCGAAGTTTACCAGCGGTATAGGGACGGGATTTGCCGTGGGGCTGATGTACGAGATGCCCGTGCGCAACTGGCTGTTCGCGCATTTTCGGCTGGGCTTTTCCGTCTTGGACGCCGTGTTGAGCGAAGATGAATTGATTACCATTATCGTCGGGAACCAGCTCTCCACGGCCATGGTACGTCACGAAATTCGTTCTGAACTCTCCCTGATCAGCTTTGATCCCATGGCCGGCTTTGCCATCTCCGACATGTTCCGCGTTTATGTGGGCTTTAGTGGGGGGCTCTTTCTGGCCGGCAGGTTTGAACAAGACGAACGACTTATTGAACCGGCTTCCTTCGGCACGTTCGAAAACGGGCAGCGCACGAGGAACGAATATTCCGGCGATATCCCTGGGCAACTGCCGTACCAGGTCTCCGCGCTCACCGGAGCTCGGTACCAGTTGCCGTTGAATGCTGAGAAGACGTTGTTCCTGAGTCCTGAGGTCTGGTACTATTACGCTTTTTCACCGGTTGTTTCCGGTCTTGATTGGAACGCTCACCAGGTGAGATTCGCTTTGTCAATAACCTATTCTCTAACTGCCGAGCCCGGCCCGCCGCCGACCGTGACGCTTCCCGAGATTCCTCCGCCACTGCCACGCCCGACAATTACTGCTTTCGGAGTTGATTCCACAGGGAAGGAGTTTCCCGAACCGCGTGTACAAGTCGAGGAATTCACCTACACGGAACTTCACCCTCTTCTTCCCTATGTCTTCTTTGATGAAAATACTTCGCGGATTCCGGGCAGGTATCACCTGCTGACCGTGGAGGGAGCGAATTCGTTTTCGGTCCAGGCAATCCGGGCCCGGAATTCCCTCGATATCTACTATCATCTCTTGAATATTGTCGGGAAGCGGATGCGGGATAATCCAAGCGCATCGATAACCATCGTCGGTTGCAATTCGGACGAGGGACGGGAGAAAGGCAATCTCGTCCTTTCCCGTAATCGGGCGCTGGCGGTGCAGCGCTATCTCAGCGAGGTATGGGACATACCCTTGTCGCGCATGAAGATGGAGGCGCGGAATCTCCCCGAGGTTGCGGTAAACCATACGATATTTGACGGTATACAGGAAAACAGGAGAGTGGAAATCCAGACCGATGATTTTGCAATCATCGAACCCGTGCTGACCAGGGAAACG
>JALUUP010000095.1 GCA_027021285.1 Bacteroidota bacterium
GTCTTCAACGATATTGATGGAAATCATGTCTCCAGTTTCCTCATGTTCGATGAGCATTCGTTGTCACGCGGTCCGTACGAGGATTTCCGTTCCACCGGGCGCGCTGCGGACGGCAAAGCGCCAGCCGTGAGCCTCCGCTCGTTGTCGCATTCCATCAAGGCCGTGGCCGCTGCGTACCGCGGCGGGTTGGAAGCCGTGTCCGTCGTCGATCACCGCCATCTCCAGGCCGCGCTCCATTTTGTGCAACCGTATGGTTATACGGGAGCATTCCGCGTGTTTGACGGCGTTTGTTACCGCCTCTTTGGTGATAAGGTACAGTCCTCGCCTGGCGTCCGGATCGAGGCGCCATTTCTCCAGGCTTTCGTCGAATTGCAGATCTATCGCAATACCCGACGGCCGTACCGTTGTTTCCACAAAGGCCCTGATATGGTCCATCAACGCGCCCCCGTGATCCCGGGCCGGGTTCACCGCCCACACGATTTCGCTCATGGCTTCCACGGAGTTGCGTGCCAGCCCTGCGATAGTTTTTAGCCTGGATGTCTCCGAACCGGCGCGGGCTTTTTGCTCCAGGTCGCTCAGCAGTGAGATTGCGCTGAGATTGGCCCCGATGTCGTCGTGCAGGTCCGAAGCGATCCGGGTGCGGATGCGTTCCCGTTCCAGGCTCTGGTAGAGGTAGTACCGGTACAACGCGTACCCGGCCGCCCACGACGCTGCAAGCGCCAGCAGCCAGAACCAGACTGTTCGATAGAACAGCGGCGCCACGGTGATGGAAAGCACAGACCTGGACCGTGTCCACCTGCCTTCTCCCGCGCTCGCCTGCGCCAGGAGAGTGTAGTCGCCGTCCTTCAACCCTGCCAGGGAGATGGTGCCGTCGAGTGATTCGTGCCAGGCGCTGTCGAGTCCCCGGAGAAGGTAGCGAAAGCGTACTTGCCCGGGATTCCGGAAGCTGGGAAACAGGAGTTGCACGGAGATAAATCTGTTCGACGGGCCGATTTCCAGTCTGCCGGCCACCGGGACTGACCGGGTGTCAACCCGGATTCCGTGAAGGATAACCGCGCCGGGCAGGGGAATGTCGCCGGACCTGGACGCGCTTGTCGGCAGGGTGGAAGGATCGTAACGGGTGACACCCCCGATGGAACCGAACCAGAGAAAACCGTTCCTGTCCTTGAGCGCGGCGCCCGAGTTCATCTCGTTGTCAACCAGTCCCTGGACGGTGGTGTACGTGTACAAGCGGCTTCCGTCCAACGCCGTGACTCCGGCGTTGGTGCCGAAGTACATGCGCCGATCGTCGTCTTCGATGATAAAATACACCGTGTTTCCGGACAGCCCACGTGTCGTGTTGAGAACGATGAGGGAGTCGGGCTCCAGGCGGAACACGCCGTAGCCCACGGAACCGAACCAGGGCCGATTTCGCGAATCGATGAAGACGGAGGCGATGCGCAGGCCGCGCAGGCCGCGAACCGGCGTGAATTGCTTTTGCCCCGGGACGAGAAAGGCGGCGCCCGCATGCGTCCCTGCCCACAACACGCCGGAGGAATCCTCGGCGATTTGGGTGACGCGGTTCGAAGGCAGTCCGTTCTGCTCGGTCCAGGTCGTGATGTGCCCGGCCCGGAGCAATGCCAGGCCGTCTTGCGTGCTGATCCAGTATCCTCCCCGCCGGGAAGGGATGATGAATTCCACCCTGTTGTCGGGTAGGCCGTCGGCGACGGTCATCGAAGCCATCCGGCCCCCGCGGAGGACGGCAATGCCGTTCATGGAGGCAAACCATACGGAGCTGTCTTCCGCGACCAGGATGTCGCTGACACCCTCTGAGAGCAGTCCGGCGCTAACGGTCAGGCGCCGGACGACGCGGTCGCGCTTAAGCAGGAACGCTCCACCGTTGATGGTGCCCAGCCATATCGAGCCGTCCCTGTTTTCCCCCAGCGACCAGATCCCGATGCCTTTCCCGGCTCCGAGGCTCGCCAGATTAAAGTTCACGAAGCGATCGGGGACGAGGCAGTACAGTCCCCTCGGTGTGCCGCACCAGATACTGCCTTCGCGGTCGGCAAGGAGGGCGGTTATCCGCGTCTCGGCAAGGCCGTTCCTGTTGTCGAAGAGCGTGCGCTTGCCGTTTACGACGCGGTAGAGACCGGTGGGGGCGCCTGCCCAAAGCCCTCCTGTCGCATCTCGCGCAGCGCAACCGATCTCCACGCCGGGCAGCATCGCGGACGCTTCCTCCAGCACACTATCGCGGGGAAACGGCGCGGGAGTTATTTCACGGCGCCGGAAGTCGGCTTTGAACGATCCTCCGGCAGCGAGGATGTACAGGCCGTCATCGAGGCGGCGCAGGTTGCGAACCGGTCCGGGGACTGTGGCAAGGAACCGGTTGAAGGTGGAATCCGTCTTGTCCAGGGCATGGGCATCGAGTCGCAGACACCGGACGCCGTCGCTGGTTCCGGCGAACAGGCGCAACGTGTCCACTGCGAGAGCGGTGATACGGGCGGGGATGCCGCTGTCCACGGGACCGAAGACAACGAACCGCGTTCCGTCGAACCGGTTCAACCCGTTGTCGCCGGTGCCGATCCACAGGAATCCACGGTGGTCCTGGACAATGGCGGTGATGGAGTTTTCCGAGAGCCCCTCTGCCGTGCCGTAATGATGGAAGGGATAGGTTTGCGACAGCGCGCAGGCCGGGAAGGTGAGAACGACGAGAACGGTCAGGAGGCCTCTCATGAGGATCAATGTCGCGGATTATTGCGATTACATCAAACATCCCTCACGGGAAATTGCGTTTTCGTGAAATCAGTCAACGTCTTCAGACGCCGCGTTCACCGGATTCATTACGAGTCCGGGCCTGTCCCGGCGCATCTCTGGGGACCCGTCAACCGGATATATTTCGCAGTCGTTCAGCAGCGTCTTCTGGCGGCACGACGTTGATGTATATACCCGTTCCGATTTCGAATCCGGCGGGCGTAGTCACCTTGGGAATGAGGATAAAATACCAATGCAGGTACCGCACATCCTCATCGCCGACCGGGGCGGAACGGATGATGAAGTTGTAATCCGGGTTGTCGAGGGCGGTGTGAATGCGCCCGGTGATTTCCCGCAGGATCGCGGCGAATGATTCCAGCTCGTTGTTCGCGGTCCAATGGAAACCCGGGATGTGCCGCCTGGGATAGATGCGGGTCTCGAACGGCGAGCGGGAAGCGAAGGGACAAAAAGCGACGAAGTGCTCGTTCTCCACCACCACGCGCTCCTGCTGACGGAGCTCCTCTTCCATCAGGTCGCAGTACACGCAAGAACCGTACGTGTCGTAGTGCTGCATGGCCTTTTGGAACGGGTCCCGCACGTGGGGCGGAATGATGGGTGTGGCGATAATTTGGGAATGGGGATGAACCAGCGAAGTTCCCGCCCTGGGGCCGTGATTTTTGAAAATGGTGACGTGCGAGATGTCCGGGAAATGAGAGATCGCGAGCTGCCGTGCTTTCAATGCCTTGACGTAGCGGAAGATATCATCCTGGCTGCGGCTATGGAGAGGAAGATTGTGAACGGGGGTCTCTATTACGACTTCGGCAACACCGTAACCGGTGGCGGAGAGAAAGTTGCCACGGGGCACTCGTCTTGGCTCCGTTTCCCGGTCCAGGGCGGCGTACTTGTTCCTGACCGCCCGAACTTTCCAGGATCCGGCGTCCGCATCG
>JALUUP010000096.1 GCA_027021285.1 Bacteroidota bacterium
TGCCGGGAAAGCAGGGAGCGCGACGTGGATCGAACTTGGACTCGGGCAACAAGATATCGACGAGCAGGTATCGCTCAAGGTCTACGATGTCTTCGGAAGGGAAATAGCGGACCTCTCGCCGATGATCAAACGTGTACCGGGAGTGCAGGTATTGCGCTACGAACCCCGGGGCTTTGTTTCCGGCGTTTATACGTATCGCCTGCGACAGGGGCGCTTCATGCTGACGCGGAGCATGGTGTACCTGTCGCGGTAATCGGAAAACGATTTCTGCATACGAAAACGTTGACATGAGGACAGATACGTCCGGTCCCGTAACTGGTCTGACAGGATGACGAAGAGTTCATTACTAATTTCCCACGGGAGAGAACAATGAAGCGTACGCTGACTTTCACGCTGACAGTATTGTGTCTTTTCATCACCATCGGAAGAGCTCAGTATTCGAGCGTGAATCGATTTCTTTCCGTGACCGGTTCCGGGTACGTGTCGGTTCCGTACGCTTACGAGTTCAATGAAAACCTGGGAAGCTACGGAGCAATGAGTATCGACGCCTGGGTTTATCCATCCGCCGTTTCCGCGGCAATGACAATCGTGGGCAATGATTGGAGTAAAGGTTACTGGTTCGGCGTAATAGCCGGTGGAAGACTTCGGTTCTATCCGAACGGAACGAAGTATTATGAAAGCAAGGGGGCAATCTCAGCCGGCCGATGGTCGCACGTAGCTGTTAGCTTGGATGTATGGTCGAATTCGCTGCGCTTTTATATCAATGGGAAACTGGATATTTCCATCACGATTCAACAAACATATATCGGGTATAACAGTGCCGATCTGCGCATCGGGGCCGACCGCCAGGGAAAATCTCCGGCGTACTATTGGCGAGGGTACCTGGATGAGGTGCGAATCTGGAACAACAGTATTGCTTTCAACTCCGCCAGTGGCTTGTTGTATAGGATCCCTCACGGTGTGTACAACGGGAAATACGGAAGATCCCTGGTGGCCGGATGGCGCCTGAACGGAAACGCAACGGGAATTGACGGGAGGTTCAGCGGCGCTATCTCGGGCAGTGGCTCGTATCGCAGCAGCCCCGATCCATCGCACTACTCTCGGATATGCGCTGTTTTCAGAAACCGGTCAGGAATGGATTTGATCAATGAAGATTACTTCGAAATACCGCATTCGACATCGATATCTTTCGTGCAAAATTTCACGCTCGAATGTTGGGTCAAACCCTCGGCGAAAGACGGCGATGCAGCCTACCAGACATTTATCCAGAAAGGATCGCAGTACGGCAAAGCATGGTCGTACTGGCTCGGTTTGAACAAGAGCAACAAGAGGGTGCGTTTTGTTCCGAATGGCGTCTTTAACGACGGCCTGGAGAGCTCGATCCAGATCCCGACCGGGTCGTGGACGCACGTTGCGGCCCGGTACCGGGTTTCCGGAGGCAAGCGAACGGCGACGTTGTTTATCAACGGAACGTTTGCGGGCAGCAAGAGCTATGCGCGGGACGCTTCGACAAATCGGTATCCGCTGTTGATCGGACGGTCGGATACGGAAGACCAACCGTCCAGTGGATACGGGTTCGCCGGATCGATCGATGAAGTGCGTGTCTGGAATATCGCGCGAAGTGATGATGAGATCGCGGATAATTATCGACGTGAGTTTGACGGTCCCCAAACGGGAATGGTTGGCGCCTACCATTTCGACGGGGATGTCATCGACTATTCCGGGTGGGGGAACAGCGGAAAGCATACGCTTGCCGGTTCTTCGTATATCTACTTCCTGAATGCATACGACTTGCCTTCACAGCCGACGGTGCGTTTGATTGCCCCGGACGGCGGTAATACCTATGATATTGGAACAACGGTAAAGATACGGTGGACGGCTACTGGCCTTCACAACGTGCGCCTCAAACTGTCTCGCGACGGTGGAAATACATACGGTGAGATTATCGCTCCGTCCGTCGATGCGAACCTTGGGTCCTATAACTGGGTGGTCACCGGTCCGGAAACGCAGAGCGCACGGGTGCTGGTGACAACGCCGAGCCCGACTCCAGTTTCAGACGAAAGCAATAAGTCGTTCACAATTGTCGAACCTGTTCCTGTGTTGTATGTTCAGCCGCAGAGTTTGTCCTTAA
>JALUUP010000097.1 GCA_027021285.1 Bacteroidota bacterium
TCACTGCGTTTCGGAATGGAAACCTGCCGCCTTCGCAGACGGTCTTTCTTCAAAACACGAACGGGGGAACGCTTGTATGGGATGCAACCGTTGGAGGCCTGGGATGGATGGAGGTGGATCCCGCTTCCGGTAAAGCCAATATCGATTCTTTTCACGTTTCCATGACCACGACGGATTTACAGGAAGGCGTCTATTACGACCAGATCACGGTTGGTGGTAACGCTGGCAACGCGGGTATTATCATTAATGTTCAATACATCATAACATCAAAACCGGTACACTCCATTGCCGGCAGGGTCACGGACGGTAAAAAGGGAATCGGGAATGTCAAGATCGCCATCACGGGAGAGGTGACAAACGAAACCACGACGAATCCCGACGGGAGTTATTACCAGGACGGCCTTCCACAGGGTGATTACACGATAACACCGGTCAGTCCGTACTATGATTTTTCGCCTGCATCACGTGGACTCAGTCCGCTGGACAGAAACGAGGATACGCTTGATTTTCTGGCCAAGGCCAAGCGCGGCGCCGCCATGGTGCGGTACAAGGAAGGGTGGAATCTTATTTCCCTGCCCCTTGTCCCAACGACGAACAAATTGAACACGTTGTTTCCGGACGCCGTGGAACCTGCGTATTACTACGTCCAGGATTCGGGGTATGTCTCTACGGCGTCGTTGGTGTTTGGAAAGGGATACTGGGTGCGATTCAAACGTACAGACAGCGTCATGGTACAGGGCATACTCCAGGGTGCAATGGAGGCGATGCTTCGCTCCGGCTTTGGGGGCTGGAACCTGGTCGGCATGACCGCCGGGCCTGTATCGGTTGGCACGATCGAGCAGGCTCCGGAAAACTCGATCCTGGTTGTGTACGAATACGACCCCTACCTTGGGTATTTTCTCCCCATTGGCGGCGTGCTCCGTCCCGGACGCGCGTATTTCGTAAAAGTTGTTCGTGACGTTTCCGTACGGTTTGTGTCTTCGACATTTGCTCCATACATCCCGCCCTGGAATTCATTTATGTATCCCAGCGCAAAAGTTATTCGCCCCGGTATTTATTTACCGCCTCCACCGCCGGCGATGAGATAGACCTTCAAGAGCTTTTCATCGATTGAAACAGATACGTAAGAATGCGTGTGTGTTCTGATGGCCCACGACCAAAATCGTGGGCTTTATCATTTCGGAGCAGAACCATGAGACGGTCGATTGCCTCGTAATCTCGTTTCAATGGACCACCGTGAATGGCCATCGGCGCTTTTTTCCGTACCGGTAAGAGAGTTAATTTTCTCGTAAATGAAGCATTCGAATACTGACACACGGCATTATGATCGATAGGGATGAAATGTTGGAACGAGCTCGTTTTATCATCCTGTTTATTCTCATCGCCGTATCGAATGTCAACCAGTTACTGTTCGCCCAGGAAGATAAACCGGTAGGCGAAATCATCGGCGTAGTCAGGGAGCAGAAAAGCCATAAGCCCCTGTTGGGAGTGAACGTCATCATCCCGGGTCTGCTGAAAGGAGCTGCCACCGAC
>JALUUP010000098.1 GCA_027021285.1 Bacteroidota bacterium
ACCCCGGAGTCCGATAATGAAAATCAGGATTCCGGCGCCCCCGGAGACAAGCCCCTGGATCACGTTGCTGTAGGCGGAAGAGATCCGGTAACGGAAGAAGAATGTGATGGGAATCGTGGGATTCGCCGATTCGCCCCGGATCCAGCGTTGGATCTTCAGGTAGTCTTCCACCTCCGTGGTAACGATTTCCGGCAGGGTGGATTGAAGAATACTTCTCTCTCGTTCTTTCTCCGGCAAAGCCGCTACCACGTCGAAGTCCAGTCCGTGGGCGGTAAATTGCTTGTACAGCAGGAAGGACAATCGTTCGTATTCCCGTTGAATACCGTGCCGGAGAGGGTTGAGCCGCTGGCTCGGAGGGAAATACAGGAGGATGAGAAACGTCAGTATTGCCGCGATGAAGATGTGCAGGGGGAACAGCACCAGGTTCGGTTTGATGAAGTAGATCGTTCCACCCCGACTATGGCTCTTCTGTTTCAAGTCCTGTTTCCCCCACAGGAAGTTCAGGTCCTGGTTTGACTGGCTGTATTTCCTGAGGCGGATTTTTTCCAGGACTTTTTCGATCTCCATTTCACGGGAGGAGGGCTTGTTCCCTCCGGCAAAAGACCTGGAGGTAATGAGCCATTCGCCCGGAAAGACGTCCGTGTGCAAGGTGAAGTTCGGGAAGAACGCCTGTATGAACGATTTGACGATGAGGTGTTGTGTTGCAAACAAGCCCGCCAGCACGATGCCGAATATCAGGAGAGCCACCACGATGCCGGGGACGTTGCTTTCTGGTTTTTGGGGGATACCGTTCATGAACTTGGGGGAAGCCGGCGGTTCGTTATGCGGGTTTGGTTTTCAGGAGTTCTGAAAGACACCGTCCAGGCTGGCCTGCGGGAATAACTGACAATGCTGTACGTGTATTGGGCTTGTTTTTCAACTCGCAAATCTTTACCATCGTAATGTATGGCTCAAGAGGGTAAAATGAAAGCGATATTCATCATTACGATGTGCTTGTGGATGGCCGGGTTTACCGCCCGAGGCCAGTTTCGGGGCGCCGAACCGCAGCCCCCCTCGGTCAGGGAGTCGGTGGTGCAACAGGGTGGTGAGAGCTTTCTTTCCAGCATTTTCAATCTCGATCGCCTGGAAATGCGGCACAGTTTCTCCATGGGTTACCAGAGTTACGGGTCGTTTGGCCTGGGGTACATGGAGTACACGAACAGCATGCGGTATCGCCTGTTCGAACCACTGACCATCCGGGCGGATGTCAGTGTCGTCACGTCTCCGTTTTCTTCACTCGGTTCGAAGTTCTCCCAGGACTTTTCGGGAATATATCTCAAGCGCGCCTCGATCGATTATGCGCCGTCCAAGGATTTCAAGATCTCCCTGCAATACCGGGGGCTTCCTCCGGGTACGGGGTACAACCCGTACTACAACCGGTACGGCTATAACGGCGTGGGGTGGGGACTGGACGATGATTCCTGGGAGAAGAAAGAGTGACCAGCGATGTGTCGATGGTGTATTGCGAAGCCGGGCCTTGTCCCGGTTTTTTCATGTCCGTGATACATCGTGATCGAATGCCCGGAGAATGCAGCACGGCGAAAGGAGGAGTCCCGCGAAACGTGCGACGGCGGATTCTTGGGAATCGCATCGCGAGGAATTCCCGGTGGCATGAAATTTCGTATATTAGCACCGGTGAGATTTGAATACAGATAACGAGGCATGAGAAAGACAACTTCTTCCCATCCCCGGCACTCCAGCCCGAAGAATGTTCTCCTGAACATCGTAATCGTCGTATTGGGGGTAGTGGTGTTTTTCCTTCTTTACACGGTGGCGGTGGAGTTATTCAAGCCGGACGTCAACCCCGAGCTGGGACCGAACGAGGTCATTCAGCTCGACGTGGAAAACGGGTGCGGTGTGAAAGGCGTCGCCAGCAAGGTCGCGAAATACTTGCGCGACCGGCATTTCGACGTGGTCAACACCACCAACCACCAGACGTTCGATATCGAACACACGTACCTCATAGATCGTATCGGGAATCTCAAGAGGGCCCGTAAAGTCGCCGACGTGCTGGGAATCGATCACAAGTACATCGAGCAGATTATCAATCCCGATTACTACATCTCGGTTACCCTGGTCATCGGAAAGGATTATAAACAACTTACGCCGTTTCAGTAGCAGGAAACACGTGGAATCACAAGAACTCGCTCGAACCGTCGCCCGGTTCGCTCTGGAAAAGAAAGCGCACGACATCATCATCCTGGACCTGCGTTCACTTTCCGACATGACCGATTTCTTCGTGATCTGCCACGGCGATTCGGATACACACGTAAAAGCCATCGCCGAGAGCATCACGGACAAAATGATTCCGGTCGCGGGAAAGGTGCACCACCACGAAGGAAAACAGAACCTTCACTGGGTTCTGCTCGATTACGTGCACGTGGTTGCGCACATCTTCCTCCCGGCAACACGCCAGTTCTACAGCCTGGAAAGGCTCTGGGGCGATGCGCCGGTGGAAGAAATACATGAAGACGTGTAAATCGGTCTGAGGCCTGTTCGTCACCAGGAATCCACGCGGCGTATATCCGAACTGGATGACGAAACGACGCGGTTCCAAACGAAGCCGGGGCCTGTATTTGTAGTATTATTCTGATTCAAGAGCATGGTTGAATACCTTCGTACCGCGTTTCACGACGCGCTGCAAAAACTCGGCATAGAGTTCCCGAAAGAAGAAATCCACTTCGAGATCCCCAAGCAAGCGCAACACGGCGATTTTGCTACCAATGTCGCTTTGCAGCTCGCGCGGCTTGAAAAGAGCAACCCCCGGGAGATTGCCGTGCGTTTGATCGGGGCCCTTGATCTCGATCCGGCGAGGGTCAGCTCTGTGGAACCGGCGGGACCCGGCTTTATCAACATTCGCATGAATCCCGATTTCGTCGTATCCCGCGTGGCGGAAATCCTGGATGCGGGTGAAGCCTTTGGTAAAGTCGATACGGGTAGTGGCAGATCCGCCAACGTGGAATGGGTCAGCGCGAACCCCACCGGGCCGTTGCACGCCGGGCATGGCCGGCAGGTCTGCCTGGGAGCGGCGATCTGCAACCTGCTGGAGTGGGCGGACTGGAACGTCACGCGCGAGTACTACTTCAACAACGCCGGGGTGCAAATGCAAAACCTGGGCCGGTCGGTGCAGATCAGGTACTTGCAGGCGCTGGGCGAAGACGTGGAAATGGAGGAGGGCCTGTACAACGGTGAATACATCAAGGAAATCGCGGCGGAAATCAAGGAGGAGTTCGGCGATTCCAAGCGGGAGGAAGGTATTGATTTCTTTCGGAAACGAGGAGAGGAATGGTGCTTCGCACGCATCAAGGAGACGTTGGAACGACTCGAGGTTCATCACGATATCTTCTTCAACGAGGACACGCTCTACAGGGACGGCAAGATCGACGAGGTCCTGTCCCTCCTGGGAGAGAAGGGCCTGGTGTACGAGCAGGAAGGCGCGGTGTGGTTCCGGAGCACGAAGTTCGGGGCCGAGAAAGACCGGGTTTTCGTCAAGAGCAGCGGGGAGCCCACGTACCGCCTGCCAGATATCGCCTACCACCGAGAAAAAATCCTGCGTGGGTACGACATGGTCGTCGATATCTTCGGCGCCGATCACATCGCCACCATTCCCGACGTCCTTGCCGCCGTACGGG
>JALUUP010000099.1 GCA_027021285.1 Bacteroidota bacterium
TCTATGTAATGCGCGACGGCCCGGTCCGCTTTTTCGCGGCAAATGAGCGAGAGACCGAGCCCGTGGTGGCCGTCGGCGATTTCCGGGGCACTATCGATGTAGCTCGTGAACAGGCTTTCCGCGCGCGAGTACTCCGCGAGGTCGAGGTATGCCCATCCCAGGCGCAAGGAGATTTCGGCGATCGAATCCAATGCCATGGCGCGGTTGAGCGAGCGGATGGCCCGGACCGGCCGGCCTTCGCGCAAGTAGGCATTGCCAAGTTCGAAGGAGAACCATGAATTGGAAGCAAAGCGCACTATGGCTCGTTCCAGGACGTCGATGTTCTTGCTTTCGTCCCCCCGGGCGTGGTACAGGCGGGAAAGAGCCCGGTAAGCATCCGCGGAGCTGGAATCAAGCGAAAGCGCGCACGCCGCCGCCGTGATGGCGGAATCCACCAGGCTGAAGTCGAGACCGTAGTACCAGATACCGTCGATATAGGCCTCGGCCATGGCGAGGTACGGTGCAGGATCCCCCGGATTAACGTCGATGGCTTTTCGAAAGTAGCCGATGGCCCGTTCGATCGACTGTTTGTCCGGTCTGCTCGCCGCGCGTTTTCCAAGCTGGTACCACAGGTCCTGGTTCAGGGAATCGGACGGCGGGACGTTGTCATCTTGCGCCCGGAGCATTCCGGGTAACGCCGTGAACAGAAGCAGAACGAAAAGTGCACGACGGGATAGAGCGAAGATGAGGGCCTTCGTATTCGATATTTTCATGGCAGTGTTCAAAATCACGATCGATGCAGGAGCTTCTTTCACCGTTCACGGGTGGAATTGTTCCCGCGGATATGACAAGTTACAACCTGGATTCGTCGTGTCAAGTCGAATGGAAATTCTCATCGGAGTCTTTCGAGCCGGAGACGGAGAGCGTTTATTTCCCAAGAGGCCAGGATGAAGGCCGCCGCTCCTCTTCCGGCGCTGGGAATACCCCCGTAAGCGCCGCCTGTTTCGGGATCGTACAGTTCCGGGACCTGGTTGTACAACTTTCCGGCCATACGGACAACCGCCGAGAACAAGCGCTCGGCGCTGTCGTTCATACCTGCTCTGGCCGCGGCCGTGGCAAGGTGGAGCGTGATGAACGGATGGGCGCGACGGTCGTACCAGTCGCCATTGGGGCGGGCGAGGTACCACGGACCGTCATCCAGCCGAAAGGACTTTTCCAGGGCGTCAAAGGCAAAGGCACGGGCGGGTGAATCCCTTCGGAACAGGTCGAGTGAAATTCCGTCCACCAGGAGCGGATCGAAGAGTCGAAGCTGAACGACGTCGAGGTCATGAACGGATGTCGTGTCGAGCGTTGCCGCGAGGGAATCGATGGCGGTAATGATGGAACGCGCTCCGCGGGCGTAGAGGTACCGCCGCAGGTTGTCGTGCATCAGTGCGGCGTACGCGGAAGCGATACGCAAGGCGGCTGCGCTGTAAAGCGACGTGACAATGTTGGGGCGCGCGCTCAGGGTCTTGTCCCAGCACCCGGCGTCTTTTGGCATGAGGTTGTTTTCCAGGCGGTACAACAGCACGTCCGCGACCTGCCGGGACAGGATTTCCCAGTCGGGTGCGAGAAGAATGGAATCCGCAATCACGGCGTCCGGCGCGCGCCGGCGCTGCTCGGCCTGCAGCCAACTGTCGTAGGCGATGATGCCGAGGGCGGTGCCGAGCATCGAGAGTGGAGCCTGGGATGGATCGTTCCACGTGAACTCCCTGCCCGAACCATACCATTTTCCCGGGGTGACACGATAGTTGAAGCCGACGCCGTAGTTTTCACCACCGACGTTGACGAACCGGTATGCGTCGCGTCCCTGCGCAAACGCGAAATCGAGCGCCTGGCGGCTACGGTTTGGGAAACCCGCCTTGGCCAGGGCCCAGGCGGAAAAGAAATGATCGATCGGCTCCGCCCAGCGCTGCGAGGCCGGCATGGCGCCGGACACGATCTGTCCGAAGCCAAGGCCAGTTTCCCGGTTCTGTGCTCCCAGGAGAAACGTAACCGACTGGCGGTACAGGACGCGCTCCTGGTCGGTGAGAAGGTCGGGAACGCGCATTTGCGCCCGGACGGCGCCCGCCTCCATCATTTGGCGTTCCACGCTGTAGGGAGGAGCGAGGTCGCCGGGTTTTTCCGCCAGGAAACGATCGAGGTCTCGTTGCGCGAGTTCGACGCAGCATCCGTTGTACGCGATGACGAAATAATAATCGATACTGGCGCCGGAAGACTTGACGAACTCCCGGAACGCGAAATTCGGAGTCAGCATCGTCATTTCCAACCCCACGTTGTCGGCATCCCACCCGGCGGGAAGCTGAAGCATACCGACGAGGATCTTCAGTGTCGTTTGCGCCGGGAGGAACCAGAACGTTTCGCAGGTCGCCGCGTCTATCGAATACGTGGTCTGGACGATGCTCGATTGTTCCAGGTACCTGTTGGACACGGCGTGTCTTTCAGCAAGACGGATCACGCTGTCCCCCCGGCTGAACCGGAATCCCGCGCGGGACAGAATGTTTTCGGTCGGCAAACCGGGGTCGAGTGCGCTGTAGACATGGGGGTACCACGCGGTAACGGCGTTCAGAACGGGGGAATACACCGCGATCCCGGATCCGTTCAAGAGATGCAGATCGGTTTCGACCGACAGGACCGGGTCCGGATAGGCCAGAACACGATCGGCGTCGCGCTTGCGATAGATTCCCAGGACGGCACCCCGGATTCCGCCGGAATCGGCGCGGTCGTACACGCGAACGGCGAGCGAATTGTATTCCTCGAGGATGGAATCCGGGAGATCGTACACGCGGGGTGTTGCCCATTCGGAGCGCGGGACGGGAGGGAATGCGCCGGTGGCGCCGATAGGCGCACTGTTCAAAAACGTCTGGTCGGCGTCGTCGATTGCGCTCATGATAACCACGAGCGAATCCTTTCTTTGCTCCGGTGTCAGCCTGAACCGGAAGCGGTACCAGGCAATGCCGTCGAGGTTAGCGTAGCCGTGTCGTTCCCAGGCGCCTGGCACGGGAATGAAATTCCATTCGAGGGATTCGTCGATGTACTTGCTTCGAAAGATCGGATCGTCGCTCGGCATGAAGGCGGCTTTTCCCCGCAGGTCCACAACCGGCTTGACCTGGGGCCGCCATCTCCTTGTCTCCTTTTCTCCTTTTCTCCTTGTCGGTAGAGCAGTGAAGAGATTATTGTCCTGCGTTAGCCGTAGTGATTCTTTTGCACCGGCGCGCTCAACGTAACGCGTGACGTGACGCTCATGGTTTTCGCTGTCGAAGAAGTATCCCCTTGTCTCCTTTTCTCCTTGTCTCCTTGTCTTGAAGTTGACAGCGCATGCGTTCTCGTCTCCCCCTCGATGTCGCCCGTGGTGGTGTTCTGGAATGGCGGCGGAGGGGGCGACCAGGGGCGCCAGCAGGCACAAGCCGAAGACGAGTCCCGGGATTGCGCGGTATGTCAGGCTGCTTTTCGTTGTTGTCTCCTGGAAAGCCGGATCAGCTTGTTTGTCCATTTCTCGATCCCGGTGGAAGACACGGCACTGCAAATATACGCACCTGCATCAAATCAATGGAAGGTCACAGGTTGGAGACAATTTCACACAGGAGCCGGGAGAAGCGTGGCAGAAGCAACCGCGCCTGGTCCTTGACATCCTCGTGTGTCAGGATTG
>JALUUP010000100.1 GCA_027021285.1 Bacteroidota bacterium
CTTGTCTCCCCTTCTCCTTGTCACCTTGTCTCAAGTATCATATCATCAGGAATTAGGATACTTACGGCTTGATAGAGATGTAGGAGGGATTTCCAAATCCCGAATTTGCGAATTCCTGGATTCCCGCTTTCGCGGGAATGACGCCAACTACCCCACAGATCACGCATGTGAAGAACTTGGACTTGTGACGAGAACCAGGCCAAGGAAAACGTGGAACGTTCAAACGTTCTAACGTTCAAACGTTTTAACGTTCCAACCCTGTACGACAGGCCGCGTGTACGCGAACTTGTGACGTCGCCTCAAACCCCAAGAACTTTTCGCCGTTGGGCGATCAACGCTTTGTAGGCGTCGCGCGACTCCTGTTTCAGGAAACTCCGGTCTATGAGGTCGAGCCAAACGGGGAACGCCGTGGCAATTTCCGTCACCACGTCCCGGATGATCACATCATTAAGCGCCATGCGCTCGCGTGCGAAGTAATCCACCAGGATGCTTCGCGTCAGGTTTGCGCGCTTGCCTCCAATGGGCAGGGCGATTTCCTCGGCGGCGTTTCCCATGGCCAGGGTGGTATTGAGCAGGTCGTAGGCGGGTGAGAGTTCCACCTTGCCGTCGCGGGTGACGAGCGAAAAATTCTTCAGGTGCATGTCCTCGTTGCCCACGAGGAAGTTGAACAACGTGCAGCGAAAGAGCCTGATCTTGTCGAGCAACGGAAACGTGCAATGTCCCTCGATGATCTTCACGACGTGTTCCATGCTCGACTGGTATTTGGTTTCCCGGGTTTTTCCCGAGAGCTGGGCAAAGTCCTCCACCGGCAACTTCCCCTTGCGGCCGGTCCGGTCGAAGCGCCGTATGAAGTACGTAAGTGTTCCGTCGCGTGACCAGACCATTCCGTGCACCGGCGTCTCGATGCTGGCGGCAGCAGCCATTTTCATGGTCAGGTCTTCGTTTTCCGGAACGTTCGTGTACAGGTGGCTTTGCGGTTTGAGGATGTATCTTCCTCCCGTGTCCACGACGTCGAATCGGCTCCGGGCGATGTTGAGCACGGCGCTCAATTTCGGTTGCACGCCCTGGATGGACATCTTTGCCGCCCGGCGCACCGCTTCGGTTCGCTGCTCTTCGGCAGTGTAGGGAAGATCCTCCAGGTCGCGCAAGCGGCGCGATAACATCCGGAGCCCTCGTTCCGAGTATTTTTGCTCTCCGCACGGGTCGTATGTTATTGGGCAGCGGTTCATGGAATCTCCCGTACCGTTACCGCGCCCACCATGTCGCTCCCCACGGCCAGCAACTGGCCGAACAGGTCGTTCCGGTCCAGTTTGCGCAAGCGCAGGAGCCCTTCGAGTTGCATCCCTTCCGGGAGGAGTCCCTCGAAGAAAGGGGGGAAAGATTCGAACGTGTACGGTTCCGGGCGCACCGGCATGGTTAGCGATACGGGGTTGCCGTTATACCCGGACACGTACTGGAAACGGTAGGGGCCACCCGGCGAGATTTCTTCCAGGATTCCCGCAGGCACATTTTGGACCAGGACTTCAGCTTTCCTCATTATTTCTTTCCCGGAATGCCTCCATGAGCGGGCTGGTCAATTCAATACGGATGTTCAGCGCCGCGAGGATATTCATGAGTGTATCCAGTCGCACCGTTTTTTTCCCCTTCTCGATGTCGAAAACGACGGTTTTCCCCACACCGGCCAGACGGGCAAGTTGAACCTGGGTCAAACCCGCTTTCTTGCGATGAAATCGAACGATACGTCCTATGTCTTCTGTTGTTAGCATAATATTACCGTTACAACAGTAAAATAAGCTTGCCTATTGTCAGATGCAAGAAGAAATCCACATAATCTCATGTATTTACTGCTAAAGCGGTAATATCGTGCGGAAATACGTTGAATTGACGTTAAGGATCATTTGTCGTATTATTATTACTGCTATGGCGGTAAATATTAGGTGCTTATTGCTTATACAAAATTCCAGATGCACTTTCGAATTGGCGAATACCCACGAGCCACGAACTATTTTAACCGCAAAGAAGGCGCAACATGCCTGCCACAGCCCTGGCGAAGGCTGAAGGACGCGGAAAAAAACGTTGGAACGTGATAACGTTTTAACGTTCCAACGTTTTAACCCTAACCGCTCATACGCACATACACACCCTGAAACTACATCTTCACCATCTTTCCAGTTGAAATACCGGTCCCGGTGATGAGACGATAAACATACATGCCCGGTGAAAGCCCGCCCAGGTTCAACGTACGCGCGTGTGTTCCGGCGCCGAGGCGCTCGTAGAACGCGGATTTCACGACGCGCCCCGTCACGTCCAGGATGTCGAGACGGACGAGGTCCGGATGCGGCAGGTAAAACGAGATCGTCGTGGTTGTTCGAAAGGGCTCCGGGTAATTCCTGTACAATTGTGCACGTGTGGCCAGAGGCGTCTCACCGGGTTCCGGGATGCCGGTTGGTTCCTGGAAGGGCGTCAGACGGATGAGGCTCATCGATTCGGGTTCCATCGAGAACGTCCAGGAGAGGCTTCCCGCCGTGGCGACGACCAGTGAATCGCGTGTGGCGAGGCGATCGGTATCGGTGGTGACCTTGCGCACGATCAGCCAGCGCGATGTGGAAGGCGATGGAAGGTTGGCGACATCCAGGTTTACCCTGGTCGCCTGGTTCGGGAAGTTGCCCATGACTGCGGTAACCGTGTCGCCACGCTTCGTGGCCATGGTCGTGAATCCCGTGGAATCGTTCACGTTGCCGGAAAGCGAAAGGCGCGCGGACGATGTCGTCAATTCTTTCCATGCCACAAGGGCGTCGGCTGCTATCTTCCATGAATCATCTGTGTTGATCAAGCCAAGTGGATGATTGTCCGCGCGGTAGATATATGATTCGCGCACCCCTGCCAGGGTCTGGTAAATCAATGCGCCGATGAAATACGCGGCACCTCGTCCCGAGTGGGAAAAGTTGCTCCAGTTGATCCCGGCGTTCCACTCGTCGCAGTAACTCGCCGTCGAAGTAAACCCGGCCGCGTCGAGCGTTTCGCGGACCAACAGCGCCGAAGAGTACAGGACGTACGGGTTGATGCGCTCGGGCCTTCCCCCGTACGTGTGCCACGAATAGAAATCGAGAGGAATGGCATTGGTCTTGCAATATCCGATGAGACCGCCCAGGTAGGCGCTGTTGAATTGACCGGCGAGACCGGGACCGCCGACGAGCAGAGCGGGGTCATACGTCTTCAATGCGGACGCCACTGCTTTGAACATCTGGAAAAACTGCAACGGCGTTCCGGTCCAGAACTGCTCCCGCACGGCGGGTTCGTTCCATATTTCCCACCGTTTGATCCCGTAGCGGAATCCGTTCGCCCAGCCGTCATTGTAATGCATGACGATGCGCTTGCAGATTTCCGCGAACTTCGCGAAGTCGCCGGAGTCCGCTTCGTGGATGACCGTGCCGTTGGCGTCCCGGATGGTGCCGGGCGGATCGTTGATGGGCAGGGGGTTCCTTCCGCGCCAGCTCACGCCCAGGCGGAACAGCGTTTCGAATCCGCCATCGGTTATTTGCTGGATGACGCTGTCCGTGGTGGCAAAGTGATACGACGAAGGCGAGGCGGGGTCGGCGTTCCAGTCCGGAAATATCGTGTACCAGTCGCACGGGCCGTAGTAGTCGTGGGTTCGAATGGCGT
>JALUUP010000101.1 GCA_027021285.1 Bacteroidota bacterium
GCCCTTCGGCCCCAGGAACAGCGCTCCCACGCCGTTCACGTCCAGCGACATGCCGCGGACGCCGTGGGCGTCGAACAGCCGTTCGGCGATGTCCGTCACCAATCCCAGCGCGAGACTGCGCAGCGAGCCGTAGTGGTCGGCGTTGAACAGGACGCCGGTCTTGGTGTCGGTGTTGTAAAAGACGTGCGGCTCCCTTCCCACCACCCCGTCCACGGCGTAGATGATGCCGTGGGGTTCCAGGTCGGTTTCGAGCTGTGCCGGGTACCAGTTCTCCACCCAGAAGTCGTACAGGTGCCCGACGTTGGTGCGAAGCTGGATCACAACGCCGTTGATGTTGGCGTTCCATTCGAAATAATGGTCGTACTTGAGGTGCGCTTCCGCCTCGGCCACGAGGGCGTCGCGCGATTCCACCGTCACCGCCGATTCGACGGGAACCTGCCGCTTGACCCTGGTGATGGTATTGTTGAGCTCGATCTTGACCACCTTGGCGGGTTTTTTCAACTGCTGGAGCGCTTCTGCGATGCGGCTCATGCCTTTCTCCAGGTTTTCCATGGACGTCGCGTAGGAAATCCTGATGTGATCCGGCGCCCCGAAGGCGTCGCCCGGCACGATGGCCACGTTGGCATGCTTCAGCAGGTAGTACGCGAGGCCGTAGGAATTGCGGATTGGGGCGCCCTCGAATTCCTTCTCGAAGAAGGACGACACGTTGGGAAAGGCGTAGAACGCTCCCTGGGGCATGGCGCAGGAAACCCCCGGTATGGCCTGCAGCTTGTGCACCACGTAGTTCCGGCGCTTCTCGAACTCCGCACGCATGCGCTGGATTTCGTACTGCGGACCTTCCAGGGCGGCCAGGGCAGCCATCTGGGAAATCGAGGAGGCGTTCGAGGTGCAGTGGCCCTGGACCTTGGACATGGCCTCGATCACGTACCGTGGCGCGGCGGCGTAACCGATCCGCCAGCCGGTCATGGAGTAAGCCTTCGAAACGCCGTTGACGAGTACGGTTTTTTCCCGCACGTCAGGCCCGAAGGTCGGGATGCTCGTGAAAGGAAATCCGTCGAACACCAGCTTCTCGTAAATTTCGTCAGAAATGATGAACAGCCCTTCTTCCATGCAGATTTCCACCAGCCGCTCCAGCTCCTCCGGGCGGTAGCCCGCGCCGGTGGGATTGGAGGGGTTGTTGAGAATGATCGCCCGCGTGCCCGCGGTGATAGCGTCGCGGAGCTGGTCGGGCGTGAGGCGAAAGCCGTTTTCCTCCAGGGCGTTGATCACGACTGGCACGCCCCTTGCCAGCTTGACCATCTCAGGGTACGAGACCCAGTACGGCGCGGGAACGATGACCTCGTCGCCTTCATTGACAAGGGCCATGATCGCGTTGTAGATCGAGTGCTTGGCGCCGTTGGACACCAGTATCTCGTCCGGCTTGTACTCCAGCTTGTGGTCCTCGCGCAGCCGCTCGACAATGGCCTGCCGCAGTTGGGGAATGCCCTCGTTGGCGGTGTACCGGGTGAAGTTGTCGTCGATGGCACGCTTGGCGGCGTCCTTGATGTTCTGGGGAGTGGGAAAATCCGGCTCGCCCACGCTGAAATCGATGACGTCGATCCCCTGGGCTTTCAGCGCCTTGGCCTTGGCGGTGATCTTCAGCGTGGGGGAAGCGCCGATGTGGTGTATGCGTTCAGCAATCACGGTAATCCTCGCTGGTTAGGAACGACATGGACGGCAGGACGTGGGTCACTGCTCGCCGCCGAGCTTGTCCTTGAGGTAGCGCGCGATGTCCACGCCGGTCAGGGACTTTATCACCTCGGGAAGCTGCGCCAGGATTTCGGACACCTGGCCGGTGATTTTCGACGCCCCGGTGGAGCCGTCCGCGCCGCCGACGAGGGTGATTTTCTCGATGCGGGAGAGCGGTTCCGCCACGTTCTTGGCCAGGTCGGGAAGAATATCGAGCACCATCTTGTACATCGCGGCCTCGTTGAAGTGCTCGAAGGCCTTGGCCTTCTCCAGCAGGGCCTTGGCTTCCGCCTCGCCCAGCTTCAGGATGCGCTCTATCTCGACTTCGTTTTCCTTCTGGCGAGCGATGGCTTTCCCCTCGGATTCCTTGGCCAGGCGATAGCTTTCCGCGTCCGCTTCGGCCAGCACTTGCGCCTTTCTCGCCTCCGCCGGTTTCAACACGTTGGCTTCCAGCTCGTTTTGCTTCTTGGCGATGAGCTTTTCCTGGAGACGGGTTTCCTCCTCCGCCTCGATGTGTTTCAACTGGTACTCTTCTTTCTTCAGCTCCTGGGCGAGACGCGAGCGCTCCAGTTCGTAGGCCAGGTCCGCCTGCGCTTTCTGCTTGTTCACCGCCGTCTGGGATTTCGCTTTCAGGGTTTCGTTTTCCCACTGGCGGGCCGCCACCTGGGCCTCCGCCTTGAGGCGCGCGATGTCGCCTTCCTTCTTCGCCTCGGACGCCTTGATGATGGCTTCCTTTTCCGCTTCCGCCTCCGCGATCGACGCCAGTTGCTTGGCCTCGGCGATCTTCGGCTTGCTGAGGGCGTCGAGGTAGCCCTGCGTATCGCTGATGTCTTTTAGGGAGAAGGAAATCATGGACAGGCCGAGGTTGGCCAGGTCCTTGCTGCTTTCCTCCTGCACCTTGTCGTTGAAGAGATGACGATTCTGGTAAATTTCCTCCACCCGCATTGAGCCGATCACTTCCCGCACCTTGCCTTCGAGCACGGTCAGGGCCACCTCGCGGATGCCCTCGTTTCCCTTCCCCAGGAAATTCTCGATGCCCAGGTAGGTGTGGTAATCGTCGCTGGTGTCAATGCGCACCTGGGCGGCGCCGTCGGCGAGGATGGGGATGCCGTCGGCGCTCAGCACTTCCGGGGTTTTGATCCCGATCGTGTTGACCTCGATGGGAAGGGTCTGCGCCCGCTCCACGTAAGGATGGATATACGTGCCCCCGCCAAGCTGGAACCGGTAACCGATTTCCCGGATGGAGCCGTCGGGCAAGGTGATGGCGTGTTTTTTTCCGCCGGAGATGATGAGGATTTCGTTCGGGCCCGCCTTGACGTACTTCCGCATGAGGGTGAAGTACAGCACGACGGCGACGATAATTGCGGCAAAGATGATGATTACAGCGGTGTCCATGGAAAGCCTCCAGAGTGTGGCAAGCGTGAGACGGGTCTGACTACGATTTCGAGAACCATTGTGAATCCGGAACAAGTTCTACAATGAACTCCACGGGTAAAGGAGTTCAAAGTACTAAAATACTGAGCATATTTGTGATTGACAATTATTCCCGGGAAGACCGGGTGGAATAGCGGTGTTTTTTTCAGTTGCGGGTTGAAGTTTGAAGGAGAGACCTTTCAGGATAGGGACCAATTCGTGACGCAAACGAAAATCTATAGGCCGGTTCTCCAAATTCCGGATCAAGTCCGGAATGACATCCATCGGCGCGCTTGCGTCTTTCCCGCACAAGCGGGAACCCAGCGCCAGGTTCAATGGATTCTGCAGTTCCACGGAAGGGCCCGGTGATCAGCTCACTGCTTCGTTGAACTGAAGCCCTGAGAGGAGTCGAAGCCCTGAGAGGAGTCGAAGCCCTGAGCGGAGTCGAAGCCCTGAGAGGAGTCGAAGCCCTGAGAGGAGTCGAAGCCCTGAGAGGAGTCGAAGGGCTGAGAGGAGTC
>JALUUP010000102.1 GCA_027021285.1 Bacteroidota bacterium
GTCATCAGGGTTGACGGCAATGCGCCACCAGTCGATCATGGCGTCGAAGAAGTACCCGGCGGGATGATCGGGGCGTCGCGCGATGACCGCGCGGAAGCTCTTTTCCGCCTGCTCGAAATCCAGGTTATAGGTGGCGTCGATCCCCTGCCGTATGATGCCATCAATTTCCTTGTCCTCTATCCACTGGGCGTGGCCCACGGCGAGAAAAACCAGGAAGAGGGGCGCGATATATCGAATCATGTCAGGACCTTTCATATTCTTGGTTGCCGTCTTCGGATTCTTCCGGTCTCAAACGGGCGATGGCCGGATGGTACAGGGCCAGGATGGCAAGCAACAGCACTACCGTGATTCCGAGCCCTCCCTCCAGGCCGAATACGTCTCCCGTCAGCCAGGAGGGACCCGCAATGCGGGTGCTCAGCAATCCCCGCACCTGCATACCGCTGACGGGCATTCCGAAGAGCGTTCCCTGGGCGAAATTCCATCCGAAGTGGATCCCGGCGGGAAGCCACAGGGATCGTGTTCGTATGTACGCAATGCCGAACATCGTTCCGGCCAGCCCGATGTTCACGACCGACAACACATCCGCGTTCGGATTGAAGGCGTGGGCAAGACCAAAAAGAACAGCAGTACATACGACAGCAACCGCCTCGTTTGTTCCCTCGATCAGGGCCTGGAAGCAATAGCCGCGAAAGAGTAATTCCTCGCCGAACCCCACCAGGAGATAAAGAAGCACTCCCGAACCGACAACGTCAAGGATATAACCCGCCTCCCACGAAGCCGGGGGAAGAACTTCCCATCCCGAGGCCACGCCGGGGAGCCACACCAGCAGGATGAAACCGACGCCCAGTGCCGTCCCCGCCAGGAAAGCCCGGCTCCAGCGCGGAAAAAACCACAGGCCCACGCTCTTCCAGGTTCGCTGGTCGATGGCGTACACGGCAATTACGGTTGCGGCTGCGGTGGCCAGGTGCAAGAGCAAAGTCTGAACAAAAACAGTGTGGAATCCACCAGGGAGGAACTGGTAACCGATCCCGAGAACCAGGGCGACAAGGAAATACGAGGCGATGAACCCGGACAACCGCCAAACAGTCCTCGGCCTGTCGCCCGCCATCCACAGGTCGGTTTTTGTCCTTCGCTCGCCGGCGTCGCGGTGCCCGCCCGAGTCATCGTTTCTCACATCGACCTCCCCTTCCAGCTTCCGCCCGGAATCGCGCCCAGCACTGCCGCCAGAACGATATACGGCGCGTGAAGAATTTCGGCGATAATCATGTCGCCCAGCCGGATCGGCTCGCGGAACATCCGCGCCGTCCGGACAACCACCGTCCAGTCAACAGCGAATTTTACCACAGCCATGAACAGGAGGTACAGAACCCATGAGAGCGAATGGAGCAACAGGAGCGGAGCGGCAAGGTACGAGAAAAAGAACAGGAACAGCACAACCAGGAAGCTCACGAACGCGGGGTCCTCGTAATACAAGCCCTTCGACGCCCAGCGGCGGCGCTGGCGAATGAAGGTGCCCGGCGTGTGCGAAGGCTCCGTGCGCACGATGCTCTCAGGCGACGGACAGAAACCGACGCCGTCCGGGTACGCGCGAGCGATGCGCTGCACCAGGAACTCGTCGTCACCGCTGGCCAGGTGACGGTTGTCCTCGTATCCCCCCACCGATTCGAATGCGGACTTGCGGAAACCGAGGTTGGCGCCGTTCGCCAGGCGCGGTGTCCCGATGCCGACGAAACCCGCCCCGACGCCTATCAGGCTCATGAATTCCAGCGCCTGGATGCGGGAAAACAACGAAGCACCCCGGCGGTACATGACCGGTCCGCACACGGCAACGTAGCCTAGACCGAATGTAGCGACCATGGCGCGTAGCCAGCCCGGTTCCCGTGTGCAATCGCCGTCAGTGGTGAGAATGATTTCTCCCGTGGCGGCGGCAACGCCGGTCGTCAGCAGTTCCTTTTTGCCCGGCGATGTCTTGTGGACGCGAAGCACGCGCGCGCGCGAATCCCGCGCGGCAACGGATTCGGCAATCTCCGCCGTCCCGTCGTCGGAATCGTCATCGAGCACGATGACTTCGAGCCTCTCCCGCGGATACTCCTGGTCCAGGATTTCACGGAGCACGTGCTCGATGGTCTTTGCTTCGTTCCGGACCGGCACGAGGACGGAAACCAGGGGAAACTCGTTGGATGCCCCGTCTTCGGCGGCAGTTTGCTCCAGGAGCTTATGCACGCGCTCCACGTAATCCAATCCGACTAACATTCTTCGGAGGAATAACACGTAGATCACCATCAACAGGAGCAGATACGCAGCGAAAACGACGGCGATATTCATGGCGCGGTAGTTCGCACGAGATTCAGGCGACGGGTGAACATCAGTCCCGCCACCGCGGGCAGGAGAACGTTGATGGCGAAGATAACGAGGGCGCTGTTGAAGCCGGTCGAAGCCTGGTAACCGAACATCGTGAAAAAGAACACGGCCGCTCCTTCCCGTATGCCCAGCTCGCCGAAAGTCACCTGCGGAACCAGGGACTTGGCGAACATGATACAGATCACGACCACGACCGTTGTTATGGGATCGACCTGTTCAAACGCGCGCGCCACCAGGACGAATTGCAGCGTGAAGGTCACGTAGAACAGCGCGGAAAGCTGGAACAAGCGAACAAGTACAGAGCGCGGAACATCGTTCATTGCCGCGAACAGGCGTTCGTAGCGGTCCCGAAATTTCTTCGGGATAGGAAACTTGTCCAACAACCAGCGGTACGCACCGGGAACCAGCAGGAAAACGAGGACGAGTGAAATCGCCAGGACGCCCGCAAGAACAACCGGCAAAGCGAAGAACGCGCCGGGCGTTTCGCCGTGCACGAATCCCGCGTAGGCGATCGTGGGCACGCCCACCGCCAGGGTTACGAAAAGCGTGGCCGCCTTATCCACAGCGGACAGTCCCAGGAGCGCCGCCCGATCCGTATCCGGTATCGACAGCGCCCGTCCCGCCAGCTCCCCGAGTCGCGACGGCGTTATCAAGCCGGCGGAAAACCCCACACCCAACGAGGCAAGCACTGCTTTCGACGAAACGCCCGGCCGGTAATGGTCCACGAGGGTCAGCCACTTCGCGTACTGCAACGCGATGTTCAGCGGCAGGAGCAGCAGGGCGAACGCGATCCACACCGGAGAAGCCTGGACGTACGCGAAAGCAACGGCATTGTAATCGACGCGCCACGCCACGAATCCCAGGACTCCGGCCGCCAGGACGATCTTCACCACGAAACCGGAACGGAAGGGATTCATATCGGACATGCAGGGTTCAGGGAATGCGTTGTGAAGCTGTATCCGCCATTTCCGTCACCTGCCGATACGAAAAGGTATGCAGCATTGCATCGGTGTCGAGGATGAGCTTCTTCTTCTCGTATCCCGGTGCGAACACGGAGCCGTCCAGCATGTACAGGCGCTTCGAGAGGGTATCGAGAAACACATAGGTCATAAACGGCCCGCCCATGGAACGATCGCTCATGCGCCACAATCCCCTCACCCTGATGGCGTAGTGTCCGAGGAAATTATCGGTGTCGACCTGGAGATAGTTCTCCCGGTCGATCTGCACCCACGCGGAATCGTCCACGGTGCGGTACAGGATTTCGGTCAGGCTGTCACGCATGTCGAGAA
>JALUUP010000103.1 GCA_027021285.1 Bacteroidota bacterium
GGCCCACCACGACGGCCCTGCCGCTTGGCATGTACGAAGACACGCTGCGCTTCACGGCGCTTGCCTTCTTCTCGCCGGTGGACGTGCGCGTCTGGTACCGAATCTACCGCACAACCGGCATCGAACAGCACGACAAGCCTGAAAAGATCTGGCTGGGGCAAAACTATCCGAACCCGTTCGGCGAGCTATCCGCGTCGGGGACGGACGCGACAAACATCCCGTTCACTCTTTCCGGGGACGCCGAAGTCACGCTGAAAATATTCAACGTGCTGGGGAAGGAAGTGGCGAAGATCGAGGAAGGGCGCCTGGAAGCCGGAACGCATTACCGGTTATTCAAGGCGGGGAGCCTGCCGGGAGGGGTATATTACTACCGCCTGGAAGCGGAAGGAGGGGCGATTACGAGGAAAATGATTTTGATGAGATAGAAGGAAATTGCGAATTCGTGGATTCCCGCTTTCGCGGGAATGACGTGCGGTAGCTGTCTATGTTATCGGGTCAAAGCAATCACGATAGCCCACGGATTCATCCGTGGGAAAAATGTTCTTCAAGGGCGATTTCACAACCGTTTCAACGGTTTTCTGAATCGATCCGAAGTTGATTAACCGCAAAGGGCGCGAAGAAGGTACAAAGGTCGCAAAGGGGAAACGTTGGAACGTTCAAACGTTTTAACGTTCCAACGTTCTAACCAAATCTCCGCAATTATCGAAATTCCAAATCTCAAATTTCAATTTTCAAATTCAACCCGCATCATTGTTACCTCAAACCAGGAATATTGTGTTTGGAGCGTTCGCTCCGTACTTTACAACATGAATAGTAACACGTTGTCTCCATCTTCCTGAAATGCTCCGTTTGTTACTGCTCGCGTTCCCGCCAGACTGTTTATGACCAACCAGTACGAATCGATAAAAGCGATGGATGACAAGGTCCTGCTGAAAACGCGGCATCTCTGCAAATCATACCCGATACGTTCGCGTTTCTTTTCTCGTGTCGAAGGGTGGGTCAAGGCGGTTGATGATGTTTCGTTGGATATTCATCGTGGAGAAACTCTGGGGCTGGTCGGTGAATCCGGTTGCGGGAAGACGACCTTGGGCCATTGTATTCTGCAGCTCACGCCGGTCACCTCCGGCCAGGTGTTTTTTGAAGGTGTCGATATCACCGTCCTCGATAAAACGGAACTGCGTCGTATGAGAAAGGATATGCAGATCATTTTCCAGGATCCGTTTTCCTCTCTCAATCCCCGGATGACGGTCGGCGGGATGCTTCGCGAAGTTTTGCACTTCCACAACATCGTTGATCGCAGCCGAATGAAAGAGAAGGTGGACGAGTTGTTGAAGACGGTCGGGCTTTCGCCGTCACACGCGTACCGCTACCCGCACGAGTTCAGTGGCGGACAGCGCCAGAGAATCGGTATCGCCCGGGCCCTGGCCCTCGAACCGAAATTCATCGTCTGCGACGAACCGATATCCGCTCTCGATGTGTCCATTCAATCCCAAATATTGAACCTCCTCCAGCAGCTCCAGGAACAATACCAGCTCACGTACTTGTTTATTGCCCACGACCTCGCGGTCGTCGAACATATCTCAAACCGCGTCGCCGTGATGTACCTCGGCAGAATCGTTGAAATCGCCGACTACCGTCAAATTTACGAGAACCCGTTGCATCCATATACCATTGCGTTGATGTCGGCTGTACCCGTTCCCGATCCAAAGGCGAAGCGCGACCGCATTGTACTTCCTGGTGAAGTTCCAGACCCGTCCCAGGCGCCTTCCGGGTGCGCGTTCCACACCCGTTGCCCCGAGATGATGCCTGAATGTTCTTCCGTTGCCCCGGTTCTTCGTGAGCACGACGATGGTCACAAGGTCTCCTGCCTGAAGTATGCCGCTTCGTGGCCGGAACGACACGGCGTTTCTTCCACGGTTCCCGGGGGAGAAGTCATGGTATCCCCGGCAAAGGACGGAGCCCTTGCCGATGATTAATTCTATCACCGAACCGGTTCCGCCCCTGCGCCAGGATATCGAGGCGTTCGTGGTCCAAGTGGAACGAGAGGAAATGGTAGCGTTGCGCGATCCGCTCGGGATCGCCCGCGATATGCTTGTTTTTCACCCGTCGGCGTATGAAATCATGCGTCTCTTCAACGGTGACGTTTCCGTGCAGGACGTTCTCAAGCTCATCGCCGAATCGACGGGTGATCACATTCAGCCTGAACACCTGCTGAAGCTGGTCCGGGAGTTGGACGCGCACAAGTTCCTTCTCAGTCAGGGATTCATCCAGACGTTCCGCGAGGAAGTGGAGCGCTTCCAGGATCAGCGCGTGCGGCCCGCGTACCTGGCGGGTGACGCCTATCCCGCGGAACCGGATGAATGCGAGAGATTTATCGAGCAGTTTTTCTCCGGGGTGGGCGACGCGCGGTCTTCGTTTGCGGCGACAGGCATCATCACGCCGCACATCGATCTCCGGGTAGGAGGCGGGGTATACGTCCCGGCATTCAATTCCATTCGACACGGCGACTGCGATACGGTGGTTGTTCTGGGAACAAGCCACTACAGCGAAGAGGATTATTTCATCCTGTGCGAAAAGGATTTTGAAACACCACTCGGAACGGTCCAAGCTGATCGCGCGCTCGTCCAACGCATCCGGGAAATGTCATATCCGGAGCTTACGCAAACCGATTTCGCTCATCGCAACGAGCACTCGATCGAGTTTCCCGTTCTCTTTTTGAAATACCTGTTTGGTCCCGAATGTCCTCCCATTGTCCCGGTTCTCTGCACCTCGCTTCAGGATGCCATCGAAGAGGAACGGGTTCCGGGCGAATTTCCGGAGTTCCTCACCTTTACGCGAGCGGTCAGGGAGTCGTTGAACGATCTCAAGCGAAAGCCGGTGTTCATCGTCAGCGTTGACTGGTCGCACGTCGGGAAGAAGTTCGGCGACATGACGGCGGCGGGCGACATGCTGGATCGCGTGCGCAAAAGCGACATGGAGCAGCTCGAAGCGGTGACTCGCTGCGATGCTGCGGCGTTTCATTCACTGGTTGTGAACAACCGGAACCGGACACGGATCGACGGATATTCGTGCCTTCAGGCGTATTTTGAAATCGCGCATCCGCGACAGGGCGAGCTGCTCCGCTACGAGCAATGGCACGAAGTCGAACGGGAATCAGCGGTGACGTTTGCCAGCCTGGCCTTTCGGTAACGCGTTATTCGACCGATGCACCATGCAGATTGTTGACACACATTGCCATCTTTTCTGGGAGTCGTTCTTCGACGATCTTCCCGAAGTGATCGAAAGGGCGAGGAATGAAGGCGTCGCAAGGATCATCATACCATCTACGAATCTTGATACCTATCGGCAGTCCAGGAAGATTGCCGGGAATTACAATGGCATTCACACGGCTGTCGGAATTCATCCGCATGATGCCACTGACGTGGGGGACGAGGAATTGGAAGAAATCGCCCGCGTGGCGGAACGTGGTGAAGCGTGCGCTATCGGCGAAATCGGTCTCGATTACCATTACGATTTCTGCCCCGCGGAAAAACAGCGCGAAATATTTGCCCGGCAGCTCGAGATCGCGAAAGCCACGAATCTGCCGGTGATTATTCACAACCGTGAATCGACAGCGGATGTGCTGGCGCTGATGCGGGAACACCA
>JALUUP010000104.1 GCA_027021285.1 Bacteroidota bacterium
CTGTGCAAGGCGGTGTCAAGAGTCGTCGTGCTTTCTCCGCAAAACGAAATACTGCTTCCGTGCTACCATTTCAGGCAGGAGGCAATTCCCATCGGCGACGATCTCGTCGCCGCGTATCATGGAGAACGGGTCGCCTGGCACAGGGAGCACGAAGGCAGGCACGCGTTCTGCGAGGGATGTGCAATCAACTGCTATTTTGAACCGTCGTTCGCGTTTCCCACGAACCGGTTCGGTCTGGCCGCCGTACCTTCCAAGGTGAGGTATGGTTTCAACAAGTACGTTCGTCCGAAGTTGAAACGTTGACATGTCCCCTTCCATGGAACATCCTCGCTTCGGATTACGTCAATAGTAATTCGTGCGCTCTGGAATGGGGCGGGAAAAAGTAGGGCCGTTCTTGCCTTGCGAATATGATACCGCAAGTAATATGTTACAACCTTGATGTTTTCATTCGCGGCGGATCCGGAGCAGGGGAACGGGAACATACGAACAATAACACACAGAGTCTTTTCATACATCGGAGGATTTCATGTCGGTTGATATTCAGGAACTGAACGCGAGAATTGAACGCGACAGCGCGTTCCTGGACGTGCTCCAGATGGAAATCGGCAAAGTGATCGTTGGCCAGAAAGCCATGCTGGAACGGCTTTTGATCGGGTTGATCGCCGATGGCCACATATTGCTGGAGGGAGTTCCGGGTCTCGCCAAAACCACGGCTATCAAAACCCTGGCCGCGTCGATCAACGCTTCGTTCCATCGAATCCAGTTCACTCCTGATCTGCTTCCGGCCGACCTGGTCGGCACCATGATCTACAACCAAAAGACCGGTGAATTCCAGACCAAGAAAGGGCCGATCTTCTCCAACTTCATTCTCGCCGATGAGATCAACCGCTCGCCGGCCAAGGTGCAAAGCGCGCTGTTGGAGTCTATGCAGGAACGCCAGGTGACCATCGGCGAACACACGTACCCGCTTCCCGACCCGTTTCTCGTCATGGCGACGCAGAACCCCATCGAACAGGAAGGGACGTACCCGCTGCCGGAGGCGCAAGTGGATCGCTTCATGTTGAAAGTCGTCATCGGGTACCCCGAACGCGAGGAAGAGCGGAAGATCATGCGCCAGAACATCTCGTTCGAGCAGCCACAGGCCAGCGGCGTGGTCAGCGCCGACCAGGTACTGAAGGCCCGGAAGTTATTCCGGGAAGTGTACATGGACGAGAAGATCGAATCATACATCCTGGATATCGTGGAAGCCACGCGTAATCCCAAGTCGGTCGGCCTGGAGAAGCTATCGTCTCTCATCAATTACGGCGGATCGCCCCGCGCGTCCATCTACCTGGCGCTGGCGAGCAAGGCCTACGCGTTCATCAAGCGTCGAGGCTTCGTCATACCGGAGGATGTGCGGGCCGTGTGTTTCGACGTGTTGCGCCACAGGGTGGTCGTCACGTACGAGGCGGAAGCCGAAGAGATCACGCCGGAAATCATTATCGAGGACATTTTGAATCACGTGGAAGTACCTTGATGCGCGGCGCACCAGTTCTGTTCATGTTTTCATCGTAATGGCAATGTCGGCACAGCAGATAGACACCAAGGAGATTCTCCGGAAGGTTCGGCGCATCGAGCTCCACACGCGGGGTCTAGTGAACCAGGTGTTTTCCGGCGAATACCACAGCGTGTTCAAGGGCCGGGGGATGGAGTTCACCGAGGTGCGTGAATACCAGTTCGGCGACGACATTCGAACCATCGACTGGAACGTTTCCGCTCGATTTAACCATCCGTACGTGAAAGTCTTCGAGGAAGAGCGGGAACTCGTTGTCATGTTCCTGGTGGACCTCAGTCGATCCCAGGCGTTTGGGAGCGCGGAGCAATTCAAGAAAGAGGTCGCGGCGGAACTGTGCGCCGTACTGGCGTTCAGCGCGATGAAGAACAATGACAAGGTAGGGGTCATTCTCTTCACCGATCGCATCGAGAAGTTCATCCCTCCCAAGAAGGGCAGGCAACACGTCTTGCGCATTATCCGGGAGGTACTGGCCTTCGAGCCGGAGGGGCCCGGAACAGATATCAAGAACGTACTCGAGTACTTTCACCAGGTGATCAAGAAGCGGAGCATCGCCTTCCTTGTTTCCGATTTTCTTGATGACGGGTATGAAAAGCCCCTGCGTATCGTTGCGCGGAAGCACGACTTGATCGCCGTGCACATGATTGATGCGGTTGAAGAAGGTCTCCCGGCATCGGGCCTGGTGAAGGTCCAGGACGCGGAAACCGGGAGGGAGCAGTGGGTCGATTTTTCCGTGTCCGCGTTGCGCGCCCGGTATGCCGCCGGTATCGCGGAGGAACAGAAACGCAGGGAGAGGATGTTTCTCACCTCGGGCGTTGACCTGATCAGGATCCGAACGGACAAGCCTTATATCCAACCCCTGGTGGAGTTTTTCAAAATGCGGGAACGGAGATACTGATGCGGTCAACCTGTGTGTTCATCATCTTCTTGCTGGCTCAGCCAGTGCTCGCGCAGTCGATCGACGTCACCGCGAAATTGGATTCATCACACATTCGCGTCGGGGAGTGGTTCACGCTGACGCTTTCCGCGAAAGGCGACGCGTCGGAGATTACGCTTCCCTCACCTGCCGACACCCTCGGACCTTTTGAAGTCGTGGAATCGGGCGAGCGGAAAAAAGAAGGAAGCGTCGTCACGCAGACCTACGTTCTCACCGCCTTTGACACCGGGAGAATTTCACTACGAGGTGTTCCGGTACACTACCGGGTCCCCGGGGATACCGGAGTCGCGGTGGCGTATTCCAACCCCGTTTCCATCCAGGTATCGGGCGTGGAGATCGACACCACGAAATCGTTTCGCGACATCAAGGAAGTACTCGATGTCCCGCTGACGATATGGGATTACCTGCTCTACGCGGGCATCGTGCTCCTGCTGGCGCTGCTGGCCTGGTTGATTTACCGGTGGTACCGGAGACGAAACGCGGAAGAGGAGCCGGGAAAAGTCCTGGAACCCGCTCGTCCGGCAGACCTGGTCGCCCTCGAAAAATTGCACGAGCTCCAGGAACAGCACCTCTGGGAGCACGGCCGGGTGAAAGATTACCAGAGTGCACTTTCGGAAATCCTGCGTGAATACATCGAAAACCGTTTCGACGTTCCCGCCCTGGAATCCACGACCGGTGAGCTGCTGGAACATCTCCAGGAAATCGGGGTGGCGAAGTTCCTCCAGGATGAAACACGGCAGATGCTGTTTATTTCCGACATGACCAAGTTCGCCAAATACACGCCGACGCCGGACGAACACAGGAAAGGCATGTCGGTGTGTTTACATTTCGTGGAAGAGACACGCCCGCGTCTTTCGGTGACCGAGGAAGAGACGGTCGAGATCGAGGAGCCGGTGGAAGAAGCACGGGAGAGCGCGAAGGAGGTCAAGGATGCCTGATTTCAGCGGTTCCTTTGCCAACCCGGAATTTCTTTGGTTGTTGCTTCTGGTGCCGCTCCTGGCGGGATGGTATTTCTACAGGGGAGAGCGGGGTATTACCTCGATGCGATTCCCCTCGCTCGAAATGCTCAAGAACGCGCCGAGGGGATGGCGGGCGCGTTTTCGTCACAGCCCGCTTATCTTCCGAAGTCT
>JALUUP010000105.1 GCA_027021285.1 Bacteroidota bacterium
GAAAGACGGCACATTTCCCATCGCCCCTCCAACTGTCAAGCTCAGTACGAAGAACATCATGTTCGGCGACGTCAACGTGGGACTGACCGCCAGTGAATCCTTCACCATCACGAATTCCGGTGGCAAGGACCTTGTCATCTCCAACATCGCCAGCTCTGCACAGGAATTCTTCGTGCAGCCTACCTCCGGATCACTCAAGCCGGGAGAATCGATGAGCGTGACCGTCGAGTACACCCCACCGGGAGCCGGCGATCACAATGGAACCGTCACCGTTACAAGCAACAGTCCGACTTCGCCGGACGTGGTCACGGTCTCCGGCACCGGTGTCCTGGCCAGCGGCCTCCAGGTGAACCCGAAACTCATTGCTTTCGGCGACGTGCCGGTCAGCGGCCGCAAGGATACCACCGTCACCCTGACCAATTCCGGCGCCGCTCCGTTGAACATTTCCAGCATCAACAGCACAAATCCCGCGTTCAGCGTGCAGCCGACGAGTATGCAGATTTCCCCCGGCCAATCGAAGAACATCACGGTGCGATTCGCGCCTGCTTCGACAGGGTTTCAAATCAGCATCATGCTGATACACAGCGACAGCCCTTCTTCGCCAGACACGATCAAGGCCATGGGAACCGGTAAGAAAATCAGCAAACTTGCCATAGATGTGACCGCGCACGATTTCGGCAAGGTGAAAATCGGTGAATCGAAAGACCTGCGCTTCCGGCTGTCCAACACCGGCAACTTCAGGATTACCATCGATTCCATCGTGTCGAGCCACCCGGCTTTCAAAGCGCTGACCACCCAGTATTCAATGGTATCGGGGAAAGTCGTGTTCGACACCATTCGCTTCACTCCCGTGGAACCTGGGATGGTTTCCGCTACGGTGACCATCTACGGCGATTACATCGACGCGCCTTTCACGATCGCGGTACAGGGCAGCGGCGAAGGAACGCCGAAGATACAGTTTGGCAGCCGTCGCGTCTCCTTCGGCACGGTCGAAATCGGAAAATCTCGCGATACTACCGTAACAATCACCAATATCGGCACCGACACACTGAAGGTGACGGAAATCCGGGGCAGCAGGTCCGACTTCAGCGCCCGTCCAACAGCGTTCACCTTGCCGCCCGGCGATTCAATCGTGGACACTTTATCATTCCGTCCCACCGGAACGGGAAACATCACCGGCTTCTTCACTTTCGCCAGCAACGCGGTCGTTCCATTGGATACCATCTACGCGGAAGGAACCGGAAGCCCGCCGGTGAGCGTGGACGACCCTGGCGCCGCCCGGCGATTCAGTCTCGGCCAGAACTATCCCAATCCTTTGGGCGGCAGTGCGGGGGGCGCGTTCACGGCAATACCTTACGAGATCGCGAGGCGCAGCGCCGTGGAGTTGGCCATTTACTCGAGCATGGGGAAAAAGGTGGCGACCCTCGTTCACGGAACGCTCGACCCGGGCCGCTATGTCGCGCGCTGGTCGCCGCAGCGCAATGCCACGGGAATCTACTTCTGCCGTCTCACGGTCAACGGCGTATCGAAGACCATCTCCATCGTGCTTGACCGCTAAGGATACAAAAGGACATCACGCTATCAGCAACACGGGCCCGCGGGACACCACGCTCCGCGGGCTCCGGTGTTTTCGACGGCGGAAGTCGAAAGAAGTTCGTACTTTTGCTTGATGGAGACACGGACTGCCGTGTCTACGACGCCTTCCATTTTCGGGAGGCATTCGCCTGACAACATGAAAAACGCAAGGAATATTCATGGCCATTATTCTTGACGGATACTCTCTCACCGTGGAGAAACTCGTGCGCATCGCGCGCCACCACGAACCGGTGGAATTGCACCCGGACGCCCTTGCCCGGATAAAGAAATGCCGGGCGATGCTCGAAGAAAAAATCCGGGCGCAGGAAATCATGTACGGGGTCAACACCGGCATCGGTGAGTTCTCCGAAGTCGTGCTCTCCGACGACCAGGTAAAGGAGTTCCAAAAGTACCTCATCTACAACCACTCCGCAGGCATCGGGGAGCCTGCCCCGGTGGAATACGTGCGCGGGGCCATGGCGGGACGCATCAACGTTCACGCCCACGGTAATTCCGGTTGTCGCCCGGAGATCACACGTACCCTCGTCGAAATGCTCAACAAGGGTGTCACTCCCGTGGTATGCCAAAAGGGATCGGTCGGGGCCTGCGGCGATCTCGCGCCCATGTCGCAGGTGGCGCTGCTGATGATGGGCGAAGGAGAAGCGTTCTTTCAGGGAGAGCGTCTCCCCGGCAGGGTGGCCCTGGAACGCGCGGGCATTCCCGTGCCAGGCCTCCGGGCGCGCGACGGTCTCGCCACCATCAACGGCTCCAACCTGCTCACCGCCATGAGCGCCATCCACCTCTACGACATGAACCGCTGGCTGAAGCAAGCCGAAATCGCCTGCGCCATGAGCCTGGAAGCCCTGATGGCGAACCTCAAGCCCTACGACGTCCGGTTGCACAGGTTGCGGGGATTCCCTGGCGCCGTGCGCAGCGCCCGGGCCATCATGGCCTGCATCGAAGGAAGCGACCTGCAGAAAGGAACGCTGAAGACCAAGGTCCAGGACGCGTACTCCATGCGGTCGAGTCCGCAGGTCATCGGGGCGGCGCACGACGCCATCGCCCACGCCAGGGCACAGGTGGAGATCGAGCTCAACGGCGTCGGAGACAACCCCATCTTCCTGCCCGAGGAAAAGCTCACGTTGACCGGCGCCAATTTCCAGGGTACGCCGGTTTCCCTTCCCATGGATATGGCCGGTGTCGCGATCTCCATGGTCAGCGTCCTCTCGGAACGGAGACTCAACCGCCTGCTCAACCCCGCGCTCAGCGTGGGTTTGCCGGCGTTCCTCACCAAGGGCGCTGGCATGTTCTCGGGCATGATGCTCAGCCAGTACACGGCCGACAGCCTCATCGTTGAGCAACGCATGCTGGCCGCGCCCGCTGCCAACCAATCCATTCCCGCCGCCGCCGACCAGGAAGATTTCGTCTCGATGGGCATGAACACGGCCATCAAGAACGCGCAGATCCTGGAAAACGCCTGGGGCGTCCTGGGGATCGAATTCATGGCCGCGGCGCAGGCGCTGGATTTCCGCGACTTTCGGCCGGGGAAAGGCGTACAAGCGGCAAAAGAAGTCGTGCGAAAGCACGTTGAACATCTCGACATTGACCGCCCACTTTACCCCGACCACACGACCATGAAAGACGTCGTGCGCTCGTGCGAGATACTGGATGAAGTGGAAAAAGTCGTGGGCAGCCTGGGATAACCAGGTTTTTCTGTTCTTAACCGTATTTGCGCGCTCCCTCCCCTTTCCGGGATGGAGCGTTGCAGTTTCAGTTCCCCGTTTCTGCCGGAGTTTCCCGCCCGAGCCGGGGAATCGCGTCCAGGTCCACGTTGCCGCCGGACAGGATGATGCCGACCCGTTCCCCCATGACGTCGAGCGTTCCCTGTAAAATAGCCCCCAGGACAACGGCGGCCGACGGTTCGACCACGATTTTCATCCGTTCCCAGATAAGCCGCATGGCCCGGATGATGTACGCGTCGTCCACCGTGACGATTCGCTCCACGAAAGCGCTGATGATGGAAAAGGTGATGTCTCCCAGGGAT
>JALUUP010000106.1 GCA_027021285.1 Bacteroidota bacterium
GCGAAAAACTTCACGTACCCGTGCAGCTCCGGCGTTTGTGCGGCCGCCGTGCCCACCAGGAGAACGCAGAAAAGCGCTCCGCGGGAGAATTGCCGTATCAGTGCCATTGCGACAGGGCTCTCTTTGTGAACGTTGACGCGGGCAGCCCCACGTTGACCTTGATGTCCCTGAACACGAACTCGCTTCGGCGGTTCGCCTGGATATCCCTCATGACCAGGTGGGTTTGAAACCACACGCCGTTGATCTTTTTGAGGCCCGGCACGGTCAGGATTTTCCACTTCTTGCCCAGGCGGTCGTAGTACTCGGAATGGATGATGGTGTAATTCGACTTGTCCACCCATTGGAAGATTTTCTGGTAGCCGATGTCCTTCTCCAGTTCGGGCGTAGCCGGGCGCGCTTCGATGATGTAACAATCGATGCCGTCCACGTGGGCGGATTTGACCAGCCGAAAGTTCCAGTCGGCGAGCTTGGGCCTGCCGACGTCGTAGTACTTGAAATCGCTGCCCATGAAGTTCCCTCCCTTGCCGCTGGATGCGATGCGCTTGATCCTGCGCAGGGCGGGCAGGTAGAGATAACGGTCATCGTCGCGCGTGGCGTGCTCGATGATGAGAAATCCCGTTCCCCGCACGTCGGCGGGCTCGGTGAACCGCATGAGCATATCGCTTTCGTCGTCCGTGCGCTTGCGGGACATCATGTCGATCTTGCGGACCCGTTTGCTTCCGGAAGCGCTGGTGACCGTGAGCGTCACTTTCGCCGTCATGTCCTTCCAAGTGGCCTTGCTCAGCACTTTCTTCATGATGGAGGCCCCGTCCTGCTGCGTGAACGCGGGGGCCGTACTCCAGAGTATGACAATAACGAGAAGTCCGAGTGATGTTTTCATGGTGTGGATTCCTTTCGTTCCTGGTGATTTTCCGAGGATGGTCCGATGAGTTTCATGATGCTGCGCGGTTTCAGGATGAGGAAGAGCACCGGGTTGATGGTCAGCGCTCCGAAAGCCGAGGTAATCATCGTCAGGCCCAGCAGCATGCCCATGTGCTCGACGCCCTTGAACGTGGAGAGCATCATGATTGCGAAACCCAGCGCCACGGTGATGCTGTTGAAGACGATGGCGGTTCCCGTCGTTCCCATCGTGGAAAGCACGGCGCTCTCCAGGTCGCCTGATTTTCGTACCTGCTCCCGGTAGGCATGGATGAAGTGTATGGCGTAATCCACACCGACGCCGATCGCGAGACTCGAGGTCACCATCGTTTCGATGCTGAGCGTAATGCCGCTCAGCCCCATCGTCGCGAAGTTGAGGAAGACGGCAAAGAACAGGGGCGCGGTGCAATACAGGCCGAGTACCGGGGAGCGGAACAGCAACGCGGTCAGCAGCCAGATGAGCACGAGCGAAGTGATGATGCTCATGAACTGGCCACGTACCACCATGTTGCGCACGATGAGCAGGATCTTCGCCATGCCGGTGATCGTGGCGTTTGTGCCTTGAAAATGCTCGTCGATGAACCGCTGAAGCGTCGTATCGACTTCCGTGAGCACGGAGCCCTTGTCTGACCGGAGGAAGACCGTGATCTTTGCATTCTGATAGCCCAGGTCCACGAAGTTGGCGAAGTCGTCCGGGCTGCCCGACATCTCGTAGAGCTGGAGATACTGGGCTACGAGGTCCTTTCCGTTGACCTGGATCGTGTCGGGACGGGAAGCCCCTTCGGCCGGGGGAAGGATGACGGTTTCCACCGGAGCGGGGACGCGGAAATACTCCGGCGCATCGTTGTTCATCACCTGGTGCATGCGCTTGATCATGTCGGCGATGGAGGTCGCGCTTCCCACCTTGTCGATCCGCTCGACGAAGCGTTCCAGCGAGTCCATGCGCGCGAGCACCAGCGGGTCCTTTATGGCGCCCGGTTCCTTTCCCTCGATCACGACCTGGAAGGTCTCCGCGCCGGCGAAGCTCGTGTTCACGATCCGTGTCGCTTTCCAGAGCGGGTGGTCGGGAGGGAAATTGTCGATGGAGCTGGATTCGACCCGAAGCCTGCTGATGCCGAAAATCGAAATGACCACGACCGCGGATATTGACAACAGGAATCCGTAGCGGCGAGCCACCAGGCGTGCGCCGTACCACGTCATGGCAGGTTTCAGGGGGGTGCGCTCTTTCTTCCACCGCGGGTGGACTTTGATCTTGAGCAGGGTAAGAATGGCGGGCACGAAGACCAGTGACCAGATCATGGCCACCATCACGCCGAAAGCGCTGAACATCCCGAGCTGTTCCAGAGAATCCATGTTGCTCGTGTTGAGCGCCAGGAACCCGATGGCCGTCGTGACGGAGGTCAGGATGACCGGCGCCCGCAGGTGGTCCATCGTGTGTCGCATCAACTCGGCGGGCGAACTGAACCGCGACGCGTTCTGGTAGTAGTGCGTGAGCAGGTGAATGCTGTCCGCGATGCCGATGGCCATGAGGAGAATGGGCAGCATGTCGGTCGAGTGCGAAAGGGGCGCGTTGACCAGCGCCATGAACCCGAGGGACCAGATCACCGAACTGAGCACGATGACCAGGGGGATGAATATCCCTCGTATGCTCCGGAAAATCACGAACAAGAGCAGGAACATGAGGACGATTCCGCTGGTGAAGAACGTCTTCATGTCCTTGGCGATACCGAGACTGACGTAGTAGTTCACGACGGGCTTGCCGACTGCGGTCACGGTTTCGCCCGTCCGTTCCTGGTATGCGGACAGGAACGCAAGCAGTTTCCTGGTGAATTCCTTCGCGTCCGCGTTTGTTCGCAGGAAGAGGAGTATCCCGGCGGATTTCCTGTCCCTGGAAACGATGGATGTGACGAACAGGGGATTGGAGAAGAGCCGCTTCCGGAATACCTGTATGTCGCCCCCGGTCTTGGGAAGCGAGGCCAGCGCCACCTGGACGCTCATACCGTCCTCCGTGGCCTGGATGATCTTCACGTTGGTCGGACTCATGACCTTGTAGAGTTCGGGGAATTCCTCCAGCTCTTTCGTCAGGCGGTCGAGATGCTCGATGGAAGAAGTCGTGAACAGGGAATCCCTGGGCACGTACAGCACCATGATGAATTCCTTGGACGGAAATATCGTTCCCAGGGAGTCATAGAGTCGCCGCGCGGGAAGATCGGGCGGGAGCGCCTTGGTGATATCCGGATCCATTCTCAGGTAGCGCATCTCGTAACCAAAGAACGCGGTGACGACGACCAGGCCGAGGATGGCCAGAACGGGTTTTCGAATGGCGGTGTCGGTAAGCCATTTCATTGTTTGCGTTTCCTTGTCTTCAAAGAATTGGAGATCATGTCCAGGAAGATGTCGGCTTCTTTCTGAACCTGCTTGTAGTTGTATCCCTGTACCAGCTTGACGCTGACGCCGATGATGAACGTCCAGATGATGCGGATCATGTCCTCGCTGTCGACGGATATCCCGGCGTTGTCGAACGATGTTCTCAAGTGGTCGTCGATGGGGCGCCGGAGCTCGTTGAGCAGTCGAACGAGGCGCTGCTCGCGTTTCAGGAACAGCGGCGAGCTGCGGCCGAAGGGGAAGAAGAGCGAGAGCAGCTTCTGGCGTCGCCGGAAGTACTGGAGGAAAAACGTC
>JALUUP010000107.1 GCA_027021285.1 Bacteroidota bacterium
ATCGAGTTCTACCAGCCCCGGACGCCTGTGTACCGTCCGGTGGCCTCTTCCACCCGCTCCGATGCTGTCACGAAAAACCGGCAGCGTGCGGCAGCGGAACCTGCTCCCGTTCTCAGGGACCGTTCCACAACCCGCTCCAGGCCGAACACTTCTTCGGCTCCTCGCGCCGACGTTCCGGCCACACGTCCATCTATCACCCCGCCGCCGGTCCCGCGAACGGCTACGACGTTTGAAGTCGATCCTGCCGCTGCTTCCAAGCGTGAGCTCGATCCCGACCGGGTCGTGCTGCCCGGCCGCACGAAGCGCGACCGCAACATTTCGTTCGACGCGGAAGCGAACGCGGCGGACAATGCCTCCACCGCCACCAAAGCATCCCCGTCTCTCCAGGGGAGCCAGGATTCGCCGGTATCGCTCCCCTCGTCCGCTTCCCGCGTTACCTGGAAATCCGGCACTCCTCGCACGCGCACGTCGGGGCGCATGCCGCTGTTTCCCTCGGGCTCACGCAGGGAGGCACACGTCACCGTACAATTCACCGTCACGCCTTCCGGCAGGGTGCACGATATCATTGTTGTAGAAAAAGGCGATCCGCGTTACGAAAAAGCGGCTATCGAGGCGGTGCGGACATGGCGTTTTAATCCTCTTGCGAAATCCATGCAGCAGGTAAACCAGGTCGGGGAGGCGAGTTTCTTTTTCAGGCTCCGGTAGGCTGGCTGCGCGTCCGCTTCCTGTCGCGGAAATACACACCGTAGAGTATTGCTTCCAGGAAAGTCGTTATCAGCAGAGAAAGCGAGTCGTTATCGAGCCAGGGCGCGAACCCCTGGTCGGGAGCGAAAAAATGCACGAGGAAACCCGCGATTGTCCAGGCCACGGTAAAAATGACCGCGAGAAACGCCAGAGTCATGAAGGCTTCCTTGATATTTTCCTGCTGGTATCGATAGCTGAAGACCAAAACACCGCCCAGGATGTGCAGGTAGAAGATGAGTACGGGAATCATCAGTACGCGTCCTTGCCCGTCAGTACGGCGCGAATCGTCTTGAAGATGATGCGGATATCGAACATGAAAGACCAGTTCTCAATGTAATACAAATCGTATTTCGTTCGCTCCGTGATCGGAACTTCCTGGCGTAACCCGTTCACCTGGGCCCAGCCGGTAATACCCGTTTTCAACAAATGGCGTTCGATGTACTTCGGCACGTAACTGCGGAATTGATCAACGAATTCCGGCCGCTCCGGCCGTGGTCCGACAACGCTCATGTCGCCACGGAGCACGTTGTAAAATTGCGGTATCTCATCCAGGCTATAGCGCCGAAGAATACGCCCGATCGGAGTAACACGAGGATCATTCTTCTTCGTCCAGGTCGGACCGGAACGGTCTTCCGCGTCAACTCTCATCGTCCTGAACTTGTACAACTCGAAGTGTTCCCCCTGCAATCCTACGCGTGTCTGACGGTAAAAGATCGGGCTTCCACTTGTGATACGAATGAGCAATGCAATCAACAGTCCCAGCGGCAGGAAAAGAACGAGTACTGCCAGGCTGAACACAACGTCGAACACTCTCTTCCCGATGCGCCCCCACGTAGTAATTACTGTTTCCTTGATCGATATGAACGGAATGCCCGTGATCTCGTTTACCCGGATTCTCGACGATATGATACCCGAAAAATCCGGTTGCAGGAGCACGTGCACGTTGTGTCCTACAGTGGCGTTCAGGATCGAAGTGTAATGCTCGTGGTCGGATAACGGGAGGCAGACCAGGATAATTTCTATACGGTGCTCCGGGATGAGCATGGAGATATCGTCAAGCGTCCCCAGCTTGCTGACGGATAACCGTTCCGGGAGCAGTTCCGTGTCGCGCGCCACGTACCCGACGAGGTTGTACCCGAGGGATGGGTCGTGGACACAACGCGCGGCGACAGTACGGGCGGTCGGTGTCACACCCACCAGCAAAACGTTTTTCAGCTCTCTTCCGCGCCTGTACAGGAGCTTTTCGTATTCCAGAACGAGCGCACGCCCGAGGAAGATAAACAACCCGCTGAAACCCCAGATGAGCACGAACACGACCCGGGAATACGAGAACCCGCGGTAAAAGAACGCCGCCCCCATGAGAATCAGCATGCTTAGCGAGTTTGCTTTCAGCACCTGGATGAATTCCGAGCTGAATTCTACCGGGCGCCGCGCCCCATACATTCCATACCTGCGCATCACCAGCAACCAGACCGGTGACAGCAGGAGCGCACTCCACAAGTAAACGGACAAGGGCGGAATGCCCTTGGTAACGGGGATGAGCTCCGACAGCGGTGAGAAAAATCGCACCCAGTAGCTGACGGCAAATCCTCCAACGATCGCCAGCATATCCGACGCTACGGTAAGCAGTGGAATCAGGAAATCATTCCGTCTCGGGCGCATGAAATCAGTTTACCTGCCGATGAATAGATAATGGATGTTGTTCATGTTCAAACTACCCTGTCGTCATCTGATGTCTTCCCAGAATTCCCGAGGGACCCGCACCTTCATCGAATCGACCGCCAACGCACCAAATACCCCAAGCCCGTTCTCGATATTCGTATAGTTTGGCCTATCCATGCGTATGCTCAACGGATCAGCAAAACCCCTTACGATATGGTAGTAATTGTAGAAGTTTTTCTCCAAGGCATAACATGTCGCGACGAGGTGCAGAATCGTGGTGTCCCCGCGGACCCGGATGCTCCGAATCGTCTCAATGAAGTTATCCAGCCGGTACAACTGGTATTCCTTCACACCGGGACTGGCATAGAGATAATGCGGATTCCCGAAGTCATCGGTCCTCATTTCCAGGGGTATTTCCTCGCGGAGCGTGTCGAAGGTCTGCCGTTCGGTCGGATGTTCGAACTCCACGAACAAGCGAAACAAGTACCCTCGTGGGCGCTGCTCGCCACTCGGCACGGATGAAAGCGTTAGTCTCAACACCCCCTGGTATCCGGGACGGAAAAACGTTCGGGCGTCGTTTACAAGAAGAAACGGCTGACCGGGAACAACGACCCGGGAATACAATTCCTTATATCCCGGTACTTTAACCGACAATTCATACGTTTTACTAAACTCCGGTTTGAACTCCCACGAGATCCAGGCTTTCACGGACTTGCCCGCGCTGTCGGTGAACAGTGTGTCATGAAACGCGTAGGCCTTTTCCCCTCGAATAATTACCGACGAAGGAATCACTTCCTTCGACCCTGTGTACTCGCCGGGGATGACGCCGGGAGGATCGTAGGTCCGGTAAACCCTGATCAGTTGAAACGGATCGGAGGGGTTGAGCACGGCATAGACGACGGGCTGGTCGATCGCGCCATCGCGGGGAGAAAAGCTGTTGTCGCATGACGCGAGCAACACGGTTGAAATGCCAGCGAGAACCAGGAACGTTTTCATCAGTACGCAATCCGTAACGTGGCCGTGGCGAGAAACGGCAGCATATCCACGCGCTCCCCTGTATTCCGGTCGAAATAGAACATGTTGTCCCGATCGTACGCGTTAATGACATTCGCTTCCACGGTGATGCGGATGGGATCGAGGTAAAAGGTCTTGGCCGCGCTGAGATCAAGGCGGT
>JALUUP010000108.1 GCA_027021285.1 Bacteroidota bacterium
GCGTCCCGTCAACGCCGGATTTTCCGGCGGGGAAAAAAAGCGCAACGAGATCTTCCAGATGGCCATCCTGGAGCCCAGGCTCGCCATCCTGGACGAAACAGATTCCGGCCTGGATATCGACGCGCTTCGCATCGTGGCCGAAGGCGTCAACACCTTGCGCTCGGAAGACAACGCCATTGTCCTCGTCACCCACTACCAGCGCCTGCTGAACTACATCGTGCCGGATTACGTGCACGTGCTCATGAACGGCGCCATCGTCAAGTCCGGCGGCCGGGAGCTGGCGCTGGAGCTGGAAGAAAAAGGCTACGATTGGCTCAAGGAAGAAACGCAGGCGGTTCCGGCGTCATGAAGGAGAAACGCATGACGGCAATCAAGACACGCGAAGATCAGAAGGACTGGTACCTCTCGCAGTTCCGGCTGTTCGAATCGAGCCTGAACGGCGACGTCCACCAGGCCATCCATTCCCTCCGCACGGAGGCTATGGAGCGCTTCTCCGAGCTGGGCTTCCCGACGTCGAAGAGCGAGGAGTGGAAATACACCAATCTCTCTTCCCTGATCTCGACACCCTTCCGGCTTGCCGCGGCGGACGCGAACGTGCCGGCGAAGGCTCTGGACGGTATTCCCTCGCCACGGCTGGTTTTCGTAAACGGCAGGTTCTCGCGGAAGCATTCCTCTTCCGGCAGCCGCGAATCGCTTACTATGGCATCCCTGCCCGAGGCGGCGAAATCCCACCCGGATCTCATCCAGAATTTCCTGGCCCGGTACGCCGATGTCCGGACGCAGGCGTTCTCCGCTCTCAACACCGCCTTCCTGTACGACGGGGCGTTCGTTCTCGTCCGGCGCGGGACGGTGATCGAAGAACCCGTACAGCTCGTGTTCATCTCCACGGACCGGGAAGAGCAGTTCATCGCCTTTCCCCGCGTCCTGGTCATCGCGGAGGAGAACAGCCAGGTGAAAATCGTCGAGCGGTTCCAGGGTACTGGTGGAAACACCTACTTCAACAACATCGTCAGTGAAACGGTGCTCGGGTCCAACGCGGTGGTGGATCACTACCGGATCCAACTGGAAGGCGAAAACGCCTACCACGTCTCCCACTCGCACGTTCAGCAGGACCGCGGCAGTGTGTATTCGTCCACGGCGTTCCTGTGGGGAGCGGCCCTTTCGCGGCACGAGGTTCACGCGGTGCTGAACGGCGAAGGCGGCGAATGCCGCGCCCGGTCCCTGTACCTGGGCAAGAACCGCCAGCACAGCGATATTCACACGGTGCTGGAGCACGCGGCGCCCCACTGCCAGAGTCACCAGCTAGTCAAGACCATGGTGGACGACGAGGCCCACGGGGTATTCAGCGGGAAAATCATCGTCCACCCGGACGCGCAAAAAACGAACGCCATCCAGACCAACAACAACCTTCTCCTCTCGGAATCGGCGTCCGTCGACACCAAGCCCCAGTTGGAGATTTTCGCCGACGACGTGCGATGTACCCACGGCGCCACCATCGGGAAAGTTGACGAGGAAGGTCTATTCTACCTGCGCTCGCGTGGCATCGACGAACAGCAGGCCCGCAACGTTCTGACCTATGCGTTCGCCTCCGAAGTGCTGGAGGGCGTGGCCCTCGACGACGTGCGCCGGGAAATGGACGAACGCCTTCACCGGCAATTCCGGTTCTGAACCATGTCCGACCCGCAATTCATACCGCCGCCTGTTGCCGGAGCCCTCGACGTCGAGAGCATTCGGCGGGATTTCCCGATTCTCGCGCAGTCCTTCCGGGGGAAACGGCTGGCCTACCTGGACAGCGCCGCCAGCACGCAGAAGCCGCTCCGGGTCATCGAGGCCATCAGCGGATTTTACACTTCGCGCTACGCCAACATCCACCGCGGAGCTTACACGCTCAGCGAGCTGGCCACCGACGCCTACGAGGAAGCGCGCAGGAAAACGCGGGAGTTTATCAACGCGGAGGACGAGCGGGAAATCATTTTCGTGCGGGGAACCACCGAAGCCGTCAACCTCGTGGCCCAGACCTTCGGACGCATGGAAATCGGCACGGGCGACGCCGTGGTCATCTCGGCCATGGAACACCATTCCAACATCGTGCCCTGGCAGATGATCTGTGAGGAAAAGGGAGCGGTGCTCAAGGTCATTCCCATGAACGACCGGGGCGAATTGCTCCTGGACGAATACGAAAAGCTCCTGACCGATTCCACCCGCATCGTTGCCATCGCACACATCTCCAACGCGCTGGGCACGATCAACCCGGTGCGGGATATCATAGAACTGGCCCACCGGAAAGGCATCCCCGTTCTCCTCGACGGTGCCCAGACCCTGGCCCACCTGCCCGTGGACGTCCGGGACCTGGACTGCGATTTCTACGCGTTCTCAGCGCACAAGATGTACGGCCCCACCGGCATCGGGGTGCTCTACGGCAAGCGGAAGCTCCTGGAAGCGATGCCTCCCTACCAGGGCGGCGGCGACATGATACGCTCGGTGACGTTCGAGAAGACGATCTACAACGACCTGCCCTACAAGTTCGAGGCGGGCACGCCCCACATCGCGGGCGGCGTCGGCCTGGCGGCGGCAATCGACTACTTGTCCTCGTTCAGCCGGGACGCAATAATCGCCCACGAAAACCGGCTGCTCGACTACGCCACGCGGGCGCTGTTGGAGATCCCCGGACTCAGGCTCGTCGGGACGGCGCGGGACAAGGCGGGCGTGATATCTTTCGTCATTGACTACGCCCATCCCCACGACATCGCCACCATCCTCGACACGGAAGGAGTGGCCGTGCGCAGCGGTCACCACTGCGCCCAGCCGGTGATGCAGCGGTTCAACGTTCCCGCCACCACGCGGGCCTCGTTCGGCATCTACAACACGGTCGAAGACGTGGACCAGCTCGTCAACGCTCTGCAAAAAGTGCGGGAGATATTCGCATGATGGATGAACTGCGGGACCTGTACCAACAGGTGATCCTGGATCACCAGAAGGCGCCGCGCAATTTCCGCAAGATGGAAAACGCTACCGCCAGCGTGGAAGGTTACAACCCTCTCTGCGGCGACCACTACACGATTTACCTCCTGGTCGAGGACGACGTCGTCAGGGACGTCAGCTTCGAAGGAACCGGCTGCGCGATTTCCAAGGCGTCCGCCTCCATGATGACGGCCGCCCTCAAGGGAAAAACCCGCGCCGAAGCCGAGAGCCTCTTCGAAAAGTTCCATGACCTCGTGACCGGCAAGCTCGAGGTCGAACAAGCCGCCGGGGAACTGGGCAAGCTCGCCGTCTTTGCCGGCGTGCAAGAGTTCCCCATGCGCGTGAAATGCGCCATCCTTCCCTGGCACTCCATGCATTCCGCCCTGGAAGGAGACAAAACGGTCGTGTCCACAGAGTAACAAAGGATGTTGCATGTTCAGTTTTTTCAATAAAAAGAAGAAAAACTCCACGATGGAATCACCCGAAACCGAAGTCCTGAACAGGGACGAGGCGGAAACGCCCGAAAAGCCCGCGCGCGATCAACAGCGGGCGGATGACCCGGAACACCTGAAGGAACGGGTGGTTTCCGTTCTCAAGACCTGCTACGACCCGGAAATC
>JALUUP010000109.1 GCA_027021285.1 Bacteroidota bacterium
ATCAATGTCCGCTTTCTCGATGCTCTTGAGCTGTTTGCTGTCGTATTCTGGGATGGAACCGATCGTGAACACGTCCACCTGGTCGGTGAGGAGCAAAACTTCGATGTCATTTTTCGCGAAGTATTCCAGATTCGGGTTTTTCTCCAGGGATTCCCGGCTGTCGCCCGTGATGAAGTAAATCTCCTTTTGCTCGCTGTTCATCCTTGCAACGTATTCGCGCAGCGAAGTCAGTTCGCCGGCTTTTGTCTTGGTCGATTCGAATCGCAGCAGGTCGATGAGGCGTTCCCTGTTTGCCGGGTCGAGGTTGATGCCGAGCTTTATGTACCGTCCGAAGTTCTTGAAGAACGTATCGTACTTCTCCGGATCGTTTTTCGCCCAATCCTCGAGGAACGAAAGCACCCTGCTGGTGATGATCTCGCGGATCTTGGTCATCACGGGACTGGACTGCGTTACTTCGCGCGAGACGTTCAGCGGCAGGTCTTCCGTGTCCACCACGCCCTTGAGAAAGATGAGGTATTCGGGAACCAGTTCCCGGCAATCGTCCTGGATGAAGACACGGTTCGAGTAGAGGTGCAGCGATTTCTCGTGCTCGGGATCAAGCAAGCGGAGAGGGGGAGACTGGGGAATGAAAACAAGCGCCTTGAAATTGACCCTGCCTTCGATGCTCAGGTGCAGGTGTCCCAGGGGCGGGTTGAAATCATTGGAGACGAACTTGTAGAACTCGTTCAGTTCTTCCTCCTTGATGTCTTCCTTCTTGCGATGCCACAGCGCCCCGATGGTATTCACCTGTTCCGAGCCCACGTAAATGGGGAAGTTGACGAAATTCGAGTACCGCTGGATGATGGATTTGATCCGGTGAACGTCGCAAAACTCCTCTGCGTCCTTTTTCAGGGTAAAGGATATTTTCGTTCCGCGCTGCTGCCGGTCGGTTTCCTCGATGATGAACTTGCCTTCACCCACGGACTTCCACCGGTATCCTTGCGAGCCGGCAGCATAGTGGCGCGTCTCGATGGTAACCTCGTCCGTTACCATGAACACGGAGTAGAACCCGACGCCGAACTGACCGATGAGATCGCCGTCAAAGGAGGCGCCCTCTTTTTTCAGGGTCTCAAGGAATTCCACCGTCCCGGAGCTCGCCACGGTGCCGATGCGTTCGATCAGGTCTTCGCGGGTCATTCCCACGCCCGTGTCCTCGATGGAGAAGACGCGGTTCTTCTCGTCCACCTCGATAGAGATCTTCAATGGGAGATCGGGATCAACGATCTCGTGGTTGGTCAGCTTCAACAGCCTGAGTTTATTGAGGGCGTCGGAAGCATTGGAGATCAGCTCGCGGAGAAAGACTTCCGGGTGCGTGTAGAGCGAATGGATGATGAGATGAAGCAGTTGCTTCATCTCCGCCTTGTATTCGAATTCCTGTACTTCTGTTTTTGTATCCTGGTTCATGAGTGTCCCCTTGCCTGATTCCCTGATGCATTAGATAACGAACCTACAATTTATATTATCACGGCGATTTTTGTCAAGAGTAAAAGACTTCGTATTGGGGCTGGATAGAATGTTTCACACGGAACAGCCTACTCGTCCGGGACGGTGTAATGGACACCTTCCTGGTTGGCAATGACGGAAACGATGCGGGGGGCGTCGGGGCATGATTTCTTCACGTAGTACCAGAAGCAATCGTGCGGCCAGCCGACCCGGGCCGCAAGCGTGTAATTGTTCGCCTCGGCAAAGAAGAAGAGTTTTTGCGTCATTGCGTTCCAGCGCGGATCGTTGCGAACCCAGTCGGAACGGTAACGGTTGCTGTACACGTGGAAGACGATGAGCTCCGGGTCTATCTCGCGCATGTAGTTCTCGTCCAGTCCGTGGTGGGCGACGTGAACGTCGTACAGGCCGAATGGATCCACCGATCTCCACCCGGAGAAGTACGGCAGCCAACCGGTCTCCGTGGTCAGCATGGTGTAGCCTCGGTCCGCGAAGGGACGCAGGGCTTTCCCGATCTGCACCCGGCTGTCGTACACGGCGTGATCCATTCTCTTGATGACGGAGTGGGCGTCGAACGCGAGCAGGAGAACGGCAATCGCGTACAGGAGCGACTGCGCCGGTCGCCGGAAACGCCTGATGCGATCCGTGGACCCGATGATAAAGAATGCGAGGACGGCGGTTACGGCCACGGCCCGGGACGTGTCGATCTTGATCAGATTTGCTTCCGTCAGCACTGCCGACCATGCCACGAGGAAAATAATGTAGCTCACGCCGAGCAGTACCAGGAAAGTCTTCTTCGATACGGCGACCGGCCGGGAGACGAGGCGCTCGCAAAGGATAGCGAACAAGAGCAGGTAAATCGGAAGCACGGGGTACTGGAATCGCAACCCGATGTTCTGCATCTGCTCGATGAACATGTACAACCAGGGGAACACTACCGCGGGCATGAGCAGGGCGCCGACTTGCAGCCTCTCCCACTTCGCCGAGCGGAGGAGCACGAGGAAAAACAGCACGAACATCGCCGTCCACTGCCAGAAGAAATCCCTGATTACGGGATAGCCGGACCAGTGAATGAGCTCATCGCCGTGCTTTGCGTAAAAGGTGTTCGGGAGCGGCCATCCGAAGTACTGCCAGCGCCACAGGAAATACAGCAATCCCGGCAAGACAAAGAACAGGAGGCAGTACTTGAGGAAACCTCGAATAGTAGGCTTGCGCGAATCCCGCGTGGAATCCCTGTCCTTCGCGTAGCCGAGCAGGACGAGCGCGGAGAAGAACTCCAGGACGCTGAAGAAAACGCCCTCGGGGCGTGAAAGCCCCAGGAGAAGCCAAAGGATGGGAAGCAGGCGCGCGGCGCGATCCCGGACGACAGGGTCCCGGTGCGTCAGCAATGCCAGGCAAATCCACGAGCAGAGCATGAGGAACGTAAACAGCGGTGTTCCGAATCCGGACAGGGCCTGCACGCTCACAGGACCCGCCGCGAAAACGGCCGCGGCTCCCACGGCGAACAGGGGTCGCACTCCCAGAAGACGGCGCATGGCAAAGTACATGGCAACGACCGTGAACACGGCGAACAAGAGCGCGGCTCCTTGCGCAAACGCGCCTACGTCAAGACCCAGGATAATGCCTCCCGTGAGCAGGAGGGTCCAGAGGAATTCCGTGGCTCCTTCCACGGGGGCGTCCCCGGGGTTCCACGCCAATCCGTATCCGCCGGCAAGGTTGTGAGCGTACCGAAACATGATGTGAGCGTCTTCCGCCGGATCGATGTCCAGGTTCACCGCGACGAGTGCCAGGACTGCCAGCGGCAGAATCGCGGGAATCAACTGCCGCAACAGGGAGCGATTATGCGAAGTGTTTGTTTCCATCGGCACATTGAAGATAATCGCTTTTTACAAGACGGGGAACGGGGAAGGAGAGAGATTCTCTTTTTGATGAGAGGTTGTTGCTCAACGGTCGGATTGCCCGCGCCTGAGTGTACCGACGGTTCGCGGGAAAAAGCGTTCCATCCAGGTGTCGGTCCGGCTGGATATCTCCATGAATTCAGGAAAACGATCGGTTTCCACGCGGAGTTCAGGGGATTCCTGCATTTTTCGTTTCAGGACC
>JALUUP010000110.1 GCA_027021285.1 Bacteroidota bacterium
ATACGCCGGATTCCTCCCGGTGGGATCGAAAAGCAGGCTGTCATCGGGCGAGTAATGCCCGGCGGAAAAAGCATCCACCAGCGCCTGGTCCGGGGCGGATGCATAGTTGAAGTACAGGATTCCCTTAGCGCCATAACACAGGGCGAGATACACGGACAAGCGGATTTCTTCCACTGTGGGCTCGCGCTGCTCCTTGTTGTCGTAGAAGTCCGGCCGCGGTCCGCCGCATGGACGAAACGTGGTGCGCCACGGCCAGTTGGTTCCAAAACGCCATACGTGAGCTTGCGGAGTAAATATCCATGGCACTCCAAGATCACGCGAGATTTCCGCTGTCTGCCGCATCGGCTTCAAGAACGTGAACCCCATAAAATACGCGTAGGATTCCTCGTGCATGATCTTTTCCACGGTCAACCCCCAGGCCTTTCTTTGCTGTCGCGATGTTTCGGCAAGGGCATTCTCCGTGAGGTAATACCCGGGATTCACCGTTCCATCGGGAAGATTTGGAATCGGCGTCACAAAGGGAGGCGGCATATTCACGTTGCACCTCCCGTTCAAACCCATGGAGTTACCATTAAAGCTCGCAAAAGGATACAGGTACACACCGAAATACCTGACGCCGAGATCGCGGATGAGCCGTTTGACCCGGCGCTTTTCCTCGTTGACGATAGCGGTGTCCGGAGCCCCGATGCGCCAGAAATGCGGCTGTACGTAGCAGAAGAGATCCACCGCACCCCCGGTTTCCTTTCGCAGAAGAGCATTGACGAGACGGATTGAATACGCGATGTTTCCCTGGTCCGAACCAAGCTCGGGACCTGCAATTTGCCACACAGGCGGGTGATTGTAGTATGTGCGTGCCCTCGACTCCAGGCCCTGGCGTAACCTGCGGCCCGGCGACATGGGGTTTGCCAGTTCCGGATTGAAGAATTCAAAAGCCTTGAGACTGCTGAGAGCGACATAATCCACCTCGACGTTGGCGCCGGTTATCTCCACGCGAACCACGACGTCTCGATCTATCCCCGGCGCCCTCCGGAATCGAATCTCGCCCGCTTTGACTTCGGCAAAAGATTCCGGGACGTCCATCTCGTTCAACGTAAAACGTTCCTCCTGCGTTTCTCCCTCTTTACGCGTTTGCAGATGCAAGACGATTTCCAACCGCGCATCATTCGCCGTTCTTTTCAGTCGCGCCGAAAGCACGTACATGGTATTGCGCTGGAGCATACCCTCGGGTGATCCCTCGTCGATAATGTCCAGGCTGTATCGCGCGATCCCCGCCGCCGAAAAGACCCGAACATTGGATGGATACGGTTCTCCCGGTAGCGGGATCTCCGGCACATCAAGCATCAGGTACTTCGCTTCTTGCCGATACGCAGGCTTTCCTTCGCCGGTAAACAGCTCAGCCTGGTACTGAAAGCGCTCCAGCCATGCGGCGTGCACATACCCGTCGTACAGGATGAGACGCGAAATACCGCGGTCATCCGTTCCCCGGATACTGTCCAGGATTCTTTCGAACACACTATCCGTTTTTCCGAGACCACTGACCGCAGCGTGAATCGTGTTAAATCGAAGGTGGGAAACCAACCGGTCCATTGACGGAATATCATCGAAATCGTAGATCGTCACGTTGTTCTTGTAATGCTCTCTCATCTCGATGCCGGTGACATCCGTCACACCGTATGCGCCGAGTAAAAAGAAATCGAGCGTTCCGCGGTCCTGTGCTGCGAGGGTCAGAACAGCCGTGATGGCAAACACAGAGACGAGACGCAATCGAGCCAGTGTGATTTTCAATGCCGGCTTGCCTCCACGATGAATGGTCAATGCTAAACAGGACTGATTGCCGCGTTTGCCGTCTCCAGCCGGTGCATGGAAGACGTTCAGGCGCGTCGGAATCGAACTCCGTTTTACAGCGGGATGTTCCCGTGCTTTCGCTTGGGATTCGTATCGACCTTGTTTTCCAGCACCCTCATGGCGTGTATCAAGCGGGGCCGGGTTTCAGAAGGGAGTATGACGTCGTCGATGTAGCCGTATTCTGCAGCAATGAATGGATTGGCGAATTTCTCCCTGTACTCGCGCGTCTTTTCTTCGATTGCCGCTTCCCTGTCCTCGGCTCGCATGATGTCTTTCTTGAAAATGATTTCCACTGCTCCTTTGGGCCCCATGACGGCGATCTCCGCCGAGGGCCAGGCAAAGTTGAAATCGCCGCGGATGTGCTTCGAGTTCATGACATCGTAGGCGCCGCCATAAGCCTTGCGCGTGATCACGGTAACCTTGGGTACGGTGGCTTCGGCGAAAGCGTATAACAGTTTTGCCCCGTGCTTGATGATGCCGCGCCACTCCTGGTCGGTGCCCGGAAGGAAACCCGGAACATCCTCGAACACGACAAGGGGGATGTTGAACGCGTCACAAAACCGGACGAACCGGGCGCCCTTGAGCGAGGAATCGATGTCGAGAACACCCGCAAGCACCGCGGGCTGGTTGGCGATGACGCCTACCGGACGACCATCGAGACGCGCGAACCCGACCACGATATTGCCCGCGTACAGTTCCTGCACTTCGAAAAACTCCCCGTCGTCAAACACGCGCGTGATGACATCCTTGATGTTGTACGGCTTGTTCGGATTGTCGGGAACGATGGAATCCAGCTCCTGGTCGCAGCGGTTTGGATCGTCGGTGGGAACGAGGCGGGGAGGATCTTCCATGTTGTTGGACGGAATGTAACTCAGCAGCGTACGGATTTTTTCCAGGGCTATGCCCTCGTTGGCGCAGGCGAAATGTGCGACACCGCTTTTCGTCGCGTGGGTGACGGCCCCGCCCAGTTCCTCGAACGTGACCTCTTCGTGCGTCACGGTTTTCACGACGTTCGGCCCAGTGACGAACATGTAGCTGGTGTTTTCCACCATGAAAACGAAATCTGTGATCGCGGGCGAATACACGGCGCCACCCGCACAGGGTCCGAGCACGGCGGAAATCTGGGGAATAACACCGGAAACCAGGGTGTTGCGCAAGAAGATGTCGGCGTAGCCGCCGAGGCTTACCACGCCCTCCTGGATCCTGGCGCCGCCGGAGTCATTCAGACCGATGACGGGCGCTCCGACTTTGAGGGCCATGTCCATGATCTTGCAGATCTTCGCCGCGTGCGCACCGGACAACGATCCCCCGAACACGGTGAAATCCTGGCTGAATACGAATACCAGTCTTCCATTGATCGTACCGGACCCGGTCACCACCCCGTCACCGAGATACTTTTGATCGGCCAGCCCAAAATCCGTGGCACGATGCTGCACGAACATGTCCACCTCCTTGAACGACCCGTCGTCGAGCAAAAGATTGAGGCGTTCGCGCGCAGTTAGCTTTCCTTTCTTGTGTTGAGCTTCAAGTCGTTCTTTACCGCCTCCGAGAAGCGCTTTTTCCCGCATCTCGGCCAGGTGTTTTCGATTAGCTTCTGACATGATGTACGCTGAATTCTTTCCGGTTGGTTAGGATTGGAGTTTTTCTGGGGATCGGGATGCTTCCAGCTCCCTGTCGAACATCTGCGAGAAGTTCGATTCGATTTCCCGAACCGTTTCTTCGGTCATCTCAACCTCCAGCATCAGGGAATCAATCTGGCCCGTCAACTCGTCGGGGTCCTTGATGGTCAGGGACTGCTCCTTAAGAAGCAGAACGAATTCCTCGATGGTTTCCAACTGCGTTCGCACTACCTTGGCGTCTTCGCGGGCCTTGGCGATTTTTTCCAATCTTTTCTCCAGGATCTCCACTTGCTTTTCCTTGATGTCCCGGACACGTTGAGGATCGCTTTCCAACTCGGAGCGCAGGCGTTTCAACTTATTGTCGATTTCAGAGGGATCCGCGCTGACCAGGTACGCCTCGTAAGCGGCAAGACTCTGAAGCATATTCAGGTAGCGCTGGAGAAGAGATTCCAGTTTGCCCGCCACTTCGTCGAGGAACATGCGGCTGGTCGTATTGAAGCGCTTGTAGTTTTCGCGGATATTCTGGCACACGCGGTACATGCGATAATATCGCTTCTGGTCGTCTTTCGGCAGTTGCTGCAGCTTGGACTGTAACTCCTTTTGCGAACGAACATGCGTCCGTTCCTCAAGTTGCAGGGCGACACGCTTCCGGTACCAGGGGATGGCGGGAGCGATGACGAGATAGCCGATTTCTACGCCTGCCGCAATGAGGGCTGGGATCCAATTCCATGACACAAGCGAAAACAGACCGGCTCCCACCATAGCAATGATGTTGTATTGGGACGTCAGGGCCGCTTTTAATGCCTTAAAGTAATTCACTGACATGTCTCACCCTCTCCATATCCTTGGAAACGTATTCAGACAGGCGCACCGATTCGTGTGCTCGGTGGTTTGAACGTTGGAAGCGCAGGATTTGTCACTCGAATCGACTCCTCCAGAATCCCTTCGATACCTGTTTCTGGCCTGTTCCGGCATTTGAATATAGAGAAATGGTTTCGGCCAAGCAAGATTGACACGAGACACCGGTTCATACGTTTCTACACCACGCATGTGCCCATCACAGATCATCGTGTCACGTATAGACTCAAGAACAATCTCTCCTTGTTTTTCGGTAGGCAAGTATTTATGTTATCGTGCTGGTATTACTAAACGTGGAAATATTCTGAACATGCTCTGTCAAACAACAATGGGAAATTGTTTGCATCCCGTCGTTGACAGCAATACTTTCACCGGCACACTGCGAGAAATAGAACAAGGACCGTTTAATCACTACCAGGGGAGATCAACATGCGAAAAAACAGGCACGTTGTTGTTATCAGCATATTCTTCTTGATCTACGGTGTCCTCGACTTCGCCACGTTTTCCATCGAACTCGCCAATCTTCGATTCCGGTTTCCTACCTTTGCCATCCTGATCCCGGTCGGCATAGGTCTGATAAAGAAACAAGCATGGAGCTGGTACGCAGCTCTGTTCATGGCATTGCTATCGGCATTAACAGCGGTTATCATTGCGTTCCTGCTGATCAGGACACCGGAAGGGGAAGCGTTGCCCGTAATGATACTCTTTTCTTTCCCCATCGAGATGACACGAAACATGTTGATACTGTACACCGGCACCTCTCTTCTTTTTTCATTCTACGTATTCATCGTATTGATCAGGCGGAATGCACGGGAGCTGTTCTGTACCGGCTCATGAAAGCGAACCAGTGAGGAGATATCATCCAATTTCTCAGCGATGGCGCTTTCGGGGTTTCCCACATGTTCTGCTCATCTCGTTGCGTAATCGCATGAACATCTTGTTACATTCTCGAATTCATTCTATTTTGGCTTGACGTTGTTGCATTGAACTCCAGGGCAATCGTTGGGAAAAACATACAAATCCTCCGGTGTTAACATTGATGCCGGTGAAGAGACTCTCCGCCGAATCAAGAGAACCGTCGCGGAAACGTTTACGGCATCCGTTCTTACTGACCTGGGCGCGTTCGGCGCTGTATACGACGGCCGGTTTTCCGGCTACCGCGAACCAGTCCTGGTTTCAAGTGTTGACGGCGTCGGTACCAAGCTCAAAGTCGCCGCTCTGTTCAACCGCCATGACACGATCGGGCAGGACCTGGTCAATCACTGCGTAAATGATATCCTCGCCTGCGGCGCCCGTCCGTTGTTTTTCCTCGATTATTTCGCCACCGGCAGACTCGATCCGGCTGTTGCCGAACAAGTTATCACCGGTTTGGCCGTCGCATGCAAACAAAACGAGTGCTCCCTCATCGGTGGAGAGTCGGCGGAAATGCCCGGCATGTATGCTCCCACCGAATACGACATCGCTGGCACTATCGTGGGCATCGCCGAAAAATCGAAGCTGCTGACCCGCAACCTCGTACAAACCGGAGATCGTCTCATCGGTGTGCGTTCTTCCGGACTCCATACCAACGGGTACTCCCTGGCAAGGGCGGTACTTCTGGAGCATTTCAGCCTGGACTCATACTTCGACGAACTCGGCTGCGACCTGGGAACGGAGTTATTGAAAATCCACAGGTCTTACTTCCACGTTTTTGCACCCATGCTGGACCGAGGTCTGTTGCACGGTCTGTCGCACATCACGGGGGGCGGCATCGTGGGAAACACCCGGCGCATTCTCGCCCAGGGGCAGAGACTTTCCATCGACTGGAACGCCTGGGAACGCCCACCGATTTTCACGATGATTCAAAACCTGGGCAAAGTTCCGGAAGAAGACATGCGCCGCACGTTCAACCTGGGCATCGGTGCAATTGCCATCGTCAGCGACAAGAAGGCCGACACCGTGTTTACCCTTCTTCGGGAAAGCGGTGAAAACCCGGTGTTCATGGGTGAAGTCGTAGCGGAGTAACCGAAACGATTTTTCACTTGCATACACGCGCTTCCACTAATATCTTTGATAGACGTTATCCTTTCTGTCTGCCCTTGCAAGGATGAAACGCAATCCGGCTCTCCTGCGAATGCCGTGAGTGAAACCATTGTGCCATACTCAAGTGTTAGACAGATACCCACATAAAAGGAATCCGTACATGAAGAATCTTCTAATGATATTGTTCGCCCTCATCCTCACAAGCTCGTTCGTCTGGTCGGGAACGGGGCCCGGGTCTTCCACCGGCGCCAGGACGTCCTACCTTGACCGGCTGCCCGCAGACGCACGGTTTGTTCCCCATACGGTCATTGTAAAATTCCACGAGAGCGAAAGAAAATACCTCACTCGGCACGGGGTCGGCATTGCTTCTGTCGCACCGGTCTTTACCGAGTACGGCGTGTACGCTGCCGAACAGATGTATCCAAACCACCGGCCGGTTTTCAGCAAGACCGGGCGCGAGATTGATCTCTCGCGCATGTACCGTATCGAGTACTCCTCGGACGCGGATCCGATTACCGTAGCCAAGGCTCTCTCCACGTACCCTGAAATCGAGTACGCGGAACCGGAACAAATTCATCAAATCGCCTACGTACCCAACGACCCGAAAGCTTCCCAGCAATATCACCTGAAACAGATCAAAGCCTATGAAGCATGGGATATCACCAAGGGAAGCAAAGACATCGTCATTGGTATCGTTGACACGGGCGTGGACTGGCAGCACAAGGATTTGCGGGATAACATCTGGATCAATCCCGGCGAAGATGTCAACAACGACGGGAAATTCACTCTTGCGGATTACAACAACATCGATGACGACGGCAACGGCTTCGTCGATGACATCATCGGCATCGATTTTATCGGTAAGGACCAGTTCCAGGGAAGCAAGTACTACGACAACGACCCTCAACCGACGGCCACGGGGAACCCGCATGGAACGCACGTTGCCGGTATCGCGGCGGCCGTGGGTGAAAACTCGATCGGTGTCGTCGGCGTCGCGTACAAGTGCAAGATTCTCCCGATTAAGTGTGGCGACGACAAAGGCACTCGTTCCATTCGCCGGGGTTACGAAGGTATCGTGTACGCAGCCGACATGGGCGCCAAGATCATCAACTGCAGTTGGGGCGGCGGCGGTTACCTCCAGAGCGAATACGACCAGGTCGAATACGCCACCTCAAAGGGAGCGTTGGTGGTAGCAGCCGCGGGGAACGGCAACACGGAGCAATTCTCGTCTCCGGCATCATACCCGCAGATCCTCGCAGTATCCAACGTCACCAGCAATGATGTCAAGAATGGATCGTCGAACTACGGCACGTGGGTGGACGTCGCCGCTCCCGGCACCAGGATCCTCAGCACCGTTTCCCGTCCCGCCAACGGGTACCAATCCGCAGGCTGGTCCGGCACGTCCATGGCCAGTCCGGTGGCGGCAGGCGTGGCGGCCTTGGTCCTGGCCAAGAATCCGAACTTTAGTCCATTTCAAGTCGCAATGCAGGTGCGTGTAACCTCCGATAATATCGACGGCAAGAACGCGGCACGGTTCAAACGGAAGCTCGGATACGGAAGGGTGAACGCTTACCGCGCGTTGACCGAGCAGTCGCCCGCGGTTCGGCTCTCGTCGCACTCCATTTCCGACAGCAAAACGGGAAATGGCAACGGCATCATCGATCCCGGCGAGGACATCGCGGTCACGATGAAATTCAAGAACTACCTCGCTCCCACGACAAACGCAATCGTCACGCTGACCACGACCAGCAACTACGTGGAGATCGTGGACGGCACCTTTATCCTCGGCACGATGGGCACGGGCGACGAGAAGGAAAACGGAGCAAATCCTTTCGTCATACGCATCAAGCAGAATATTCCTTTGAACGAAGAGATCAATCTCATTGCCGAGATCAAAGATGGAAGTTACAATGATTACGACGGGTTCATGATCATCGCGCAGCCGACGTACCGGGATCACACCGCCAACGAGATCCTCACTACCCTGTCCAACGACGGCAACATCGGGTTCGACGACTTTTCAGGAATACGAGGGCGCGGATTCATTTTCCAGAATAACGGCTACAACGTCCTCTTTGAAGGCGGCCTCATGCTCGGAGCGATCGTCAACGGCGATGTAAGGGTCGTTGACGTCGTCAGAAATGAAGCGGGCTCGGTCCAAAACGCGGATTTCGGTAGCAACCAGCCCCTTACGATGACGACACCTGGCCCTGTCGCGGCCCAGGAAGGCACTGCGACGTGGACGGACCAGCGCGCCAACGCCCGCGATCGGCTTGGCGTCCAGGTGCACCTCAACAGCTACGAGTTCACCGATCCCGGCACGACCAACATTCTCATTCTGCGCTACGATATCAAGAATACTTCCGGAATCACGCTGGAGAATTTCCACGCGGGACTGTTTTTCGATTGGGATATCGGCACCAGCGCGTACACCGACTACGCGAACATCGACACAGACCTCATGATGGGTTATGCCCTGGATAACAGTAAAGAAGTGCCTACAAACGTGGGAGTGATGGTTCTCACTCGCGAAAAGCCCACGCACTACACGGCCATCAATAATCCCGACCCGGATGACAATGGGCGATTCGGCATTCACAACGGCTTTACAAAGGAAGAGAAGTGGGCTTCCATGAGTTCCGGTATATTGCAGCGTTCTACACAGGAAACCGATATTTCCCAGGTGATCGGCAACGGCCCGTACACGCTGAAACCCGGGGAAAGTGTCACTGTCGCGTTTGCCGTCCTGGGTGGATTATCCGTGAAAGAGCTCAAGGAATCCGTTCCGGTAGCTCTGACATTGTGGGATAACATCACGAAACCGACAGCGATTGATCATCCCGGCGCTTCCCGGTTTGCGCTGAGCGAAAGTTTCCCGAATCCCTTCGGCGCTTCTTCCATCAGCCGTCAACGGACAACCACCGTTTCGTTCGATGCCGCATCGACGTCTTCGGTCCGGCTGGAGGTCGTGGATGAATACGGCCGCATAGTAGCAACGCTGTTTGACGGAATCGCCGCTCCGGGAAACCACGTCGTCCGGTGGACGCCACGAAACATCCCTTCCGGGATATACTTCATGCGACTGTACACCGCTCCGACGGTTCTCACGCGAAAAGTCGTGTATGTAAAATAGAAGACCTTCGAATCTATGCGTTACGCCGCTACGTTGTCGAAACGTGGCGGCTTTTCTTTTGCGTGTTTCCTCAGGGAAACACAGCGACGGAGAAACGTTACCGCCGGGGATCAATACGGCGGTTCGTTCAGCCCGAACGTTTTCCATTCCTCCTTCGACGGACCGAAGACACCCGGAACATTCGAACCTGCCTGGCGCAACAGGACGGTCATCTGTCCCCGGTGGTGAATCTCGTGATTGACCAGGGCCATGAGCGTCATACCGCGGGGCCATGTTTCTCCGTACATATCATCTGTTTGAAGAAGAACTTCGTCGCTCCAGTTGTCACGAACAGCGGCAAGAAGTTCATCCGAAACGTCGCTGTAACCTTCAATGATCTCCCGGGCGAAAGATGGAGGCATTGATTTCCAATCCACCGAGCTGAATCCCAGGCCCGTTCTGCTCATCATCTCGGGGATGGTTACGACGATGTGCCAGGCAATATCACCCAGGCTGCGATGCCCTTCCGAAACTGATCGATCAAGATTATCGTCCGTGAGTTGGGCAAAGATCTTGCCGGTTCCCTCAGCCACCGTCCGGTAAGCGGAAATGACATCGTCAAGTTTACGAAACATGGGATTACTCCATTGTGAAAGAGATAAAAATCTTTTTTCAAGGTCTCTCGGGCAAAGCGGGAGCTCGCAGAGGTACCGTACGGGTTCACGACGGTAATTTTCCCAGGAGCTTCCACACCCACCGATGCGCTCGATGAGGAAACGACGCGCCTTCCATGAACATCATGATGCATTCACCATGCACGACGTTGATTCCGTGCTCCTCGCAGAAGCGGATGGCCGCCTTGGATTCCGCGCCCTGTTGCATCCATATCCTCCTGATGCCGTTCTCCGCGGCCTCTCGAACCACCTTTTCCGTCTGAGCCGGCGGCACCACGAGCACCAGGCCTTCGACACGCTCCGGAAGCTTGTTCAGGCCGGCGTAACAGGGGTCTCCCTCGATCTCGTCCGCCTCCGGATGCACGGGAAAGATCTTGTACCCCCTGGACTTAAGCTCCCGGTAGGCATGGTTCCCGAATTTCTTTCCACTTCGCGAGACGCCGATGACCGCCAGCGCGGGTTGGGCAAAGAAATCATCAATTGCTTGTTTCGTGGTCATGTGTGATTCTCCCATGAGAATGGTTTCACCTGTTTTGTTGATGAACCAAGAATCGCATTAGTTCGCTGAATTGTTGAATCTCAGCGCTGAAAAAGCTGACAATATTTTTTCTTTTTCTGGCGACTATTTCAGCAGGATAGCGTTTCTCGATACGAATAACGAAGTTCGGTTTATTGTTGCGGCTTTGCGCAAATTCAATCTCATTGTCCGAGTAAAAGCGGCCGGATGGATGTTTCAGCATCCTCTTTTCCATTTGATAGATCAACGTCTTTTTATAATCCTGCCAGTTTTCGATCAGATTGTCCATCGCGGATATTAATAGTTCTGTGGAAAACTCCGTCACGTTCACAGGATAGCCTGTAACAAGATTCCAGATGAGATGATTCTGAGGTAGAAATTGGAGCTTGTAATACAACGAGACATTGAACTCCTTTGCCTGCTGAATGAAACGTTCAAATTGTACGGGATCAGTTTTCATGGCGGAGATAACCTTTCGTACCGAAGGCTGAGTCTCCGCGTTGACCGATAACTCGATTCCATGTTCCCAATAGTTGAAGTTCACGTTTGGATAATGATTGACGTGCGTCTTATCACTATCAATGAAGTAGAAAGCGCTCCAAATAACAGGCGCTCCAGAATCAACTTTTCCCACCTGGTAAGCCAATTTCTTGAATTGAAAAAATGGTTGTACTTGCTCATCCAGAAGAGACATGAATTTCGCGATCTTACGATGAAACACCCTCTTGAAATCAAGATAGTCCTCACGTGTCATTCTGATAATCTCGCCAAGCTGCATAAAATCGCTTTCCCGGAAACCGTTAAATTCTGCGATACCAATCAAGTCCAGGAACTCAACAAACTGCGACAGCAAGAAACGATCAAACTTGCCGGCAGTTTTAATCTCTTCCGAGAATGCTTCACTGATTTCTTCCCATGTGATTGTCCTTTTCCTTGTTGCCGAACCAAGGAACTGTTTGATATGACTTGCAATCTGCTCCGGCACAAGGGGGCTCTGCGTTTTTACTTCAATCAAAACAGCCGTATCATTATTGAATATGCAAGCATCTGGAATGCCTTTATCAACTCCGTAATCGGGGTTCTGGTGGGTTTTTGTTGAGCTTGAAACGATCGCAAGCATGATGCGCTCTTTCTTATGGCGATAGGTTTTCGAATCCGTTACCTGAAAATCAAACTCAAATGAATCTGGCGACTGGTGGTTCCCGATCATTTTCAAGAATCTGCCGAGGATCTTCTTGTCTCCATGTTGGAAGACATTCAGCAATGATTTAGTGACATCATTCTCAAGATGATCGATCCTGATCTTTCCACCCGCAGTTTTTAAAAGACGTTCTTCAAAAACCTTAACCCCTTGGTGCCAGAAAAGATTGCTATACTTCTGTTTCATACGATCGCCCTAGTTATTCAATTTCAAATAATTTCGCTTGTTGGAATTCTATCAATCTCCGTAGGTGGAGTTGTTAGCCGTTTCCCGGGATAATCCTTTCTCCCTTCTGCGCCAATAACGGCGATGTAATTCCATTTGGCCTCTCAATCTTCGGTTTATTCTCCGATTTATTCTTTCCAATCACCTTGTGCATCACACGGCCAGACATACGGTATTCACGTGGTTATGTTGCTCCGCGTGCCGCCCAGGACTGGATGTTATTGAATTACATCCATGATCCCAACACATTTGCGAGAAATTCTCACTTTTTTCTTACCTTATGTCCAAAGGAGAAATCGTATGACCAGAAAAACACCTCGGACAGTGCTTTGCGTTTCCGTTCTTTTCGCGCTATTGATGACGACCTCCGTATGGGCGCAAAGACAGGAGCCCCGCGTGGTCGCCGTCATAGAAAACGATTCCATGTACCAGGTGCTGCCGCCTGACGCCATCCCTGCCATCCATGAACCGGAGTTCGTCTCCGGAACGGAAGCCGACGCCCAGATGCGGGACAGCGAACCCGTCCTTGGACTCGTTCTCAACAACGAGGCGCGTGCTTACTCTCTCTGGCAGCTCGACGCCCATGAGATCGTCAACGACGTCTTCGGCGAGACGGCTGTTGCTGTCACGTGGTGCCCGCTCTGCCATACCGCGATCGTGTACCTGCGAAACATTGGCGATAAAACTTACTCCTTCATTGTTTCCGGAAGGTTATGGCGCAACAGCCTGGTCATGATGGACCGGGAAACGAAAAGCCACTGGAGTCATGTCAGTGGAGAGGCGCTCCTCGGAAAGTTGAAAGGAGCCACGCTGAAAGCTATCCCCGCCATGCAAACCACCTGGAAGAGCTGGAAGACCCGCCATCCGGAAACCAAGGTGTTGAAGAAAAAACGGGAAATCACGTCTTCACGCTACGAGCGATACTTCAATGATCCAAATAGAACGGGGATATTCCGAACATCCGACCTCCAGGAGCGACTGCCTCCCAAGGAGCTTGTGTACGGCATCGCGCTTGGCCCTCATGCCGTGGCAATAACGGAAGCCGTGATGGATTCGGCCAACACCGTGCACTACGATCTCGGTACAACACTTGTTGTCATGGTCCGGGCTGAAGACGGAGTCCGGTCCTGGATTGCGATGGCTCGCAAGCGAAACCTTTCGTTTAATGCAGGAGACAACGGGACATACGTGGACGATGAAACCGGCTCGACCTGGGAATTAACCGAGGGACAATGTTTGAAAGGCGCGCTCAATGGTGTAAAGCTCAAAGAACTGAACGTCACCATCGCCTATTGGTTCGCCTGGAGCACGTACTATCCGAACACGGAGACTATCGATTGATGCATCGTTCTCCCGCTTAACAAATAAGTAGCACCCGAAAATATTCGCACATTTCTTGAGAGTTAACGTTTGATGTGAAGTTGGGACTACCAAACAGACTGACAAGAGTTTCAATCGTGGATAAAAGTAGGTTCAGCTCCGACTTGTTTGCGCTTACCGTCCTTCTCCTGGCAGCCGTCATTTACATGCTCACCATGCCGATACATTACGTTCTTTATGATCCCGTTCGTGAGCTTGGATTCCTCGCAACGGACGCATGGAAAATTCGACCGAACCATTTACTGACTACTCCTCTCTATTCTGTTATACTGCGGCTGGGCAGATTCGTTTTGCCAGGTTTAAAACCATTTATCTACCTGCAATGCTTTATAATTGCCACGACTCTCGTGGGAGCAATTGGAATATATCGCCTTTCCTCCGCTTATTCTTCGAAGCGCTGGATCCCTCGGATACTCATGATTCAATTCCTTTTTTCATACGGAGTCCTGGTTCACGGTCGAACAGTTGAAACAGACATGGCTCCTCTCGTCCTATGCATTTGGGTTACGATCAAGCTGGTGGCTACGAAATCAGGCTCAACTGACATGAGACGTCTTGCTATAGGTGGCGTCCTTTATTCGCTGAGTCTCCTTCTAAGCCTTCTCTACATTCTACTCATGCCGGCTTTCCTTGTTTATCTCATTTTTTCATTTCGAAATACAGGACGGACAGCGAAAGCCATACTCACGTTCATTACACCTTTTCTTGTTATTGTATTAATTTCCTACAGCATTATTCCGGCACTTTCAGGACAAATCTCCTCGGTCACGGAATTCTTCCACTGGATCTCCACGCATCCCGATGCCAAGCTACTCACCCACTTCTCTTTTGGAGCTGAATCCATGTTCAGAAGTGCAAGCGGTTTTCTGTCAATGCTGGTTAATTTAAAAGGAGTCACAACCTGGTTTAAACTCTTGTTGCGTGGTGAGGCTCCCCCTGACATCGATTATCTCATGATCATAAAGCTGTTTTTCTCCATCGGGATCGGAGCTCTCCTTCTCGGATCGAGCCTGAAGGGAACCAGAAAAAATATCGCCATCGGTTTATCCCATTGGATTACATTCATTATCGTTTTTCTCTTTGGTTCATTCTGGTTGGGAAGCGATCCACAGTTTTGGCTCCCCATATTTCCCTTTCTCGTCCTGACAGTTACACTCGGTATCTCAAACCTCACATCAAACAGAGCCAAGAAATTCACGAAAACATCCCTTCTCTTTGGATTGGTTCTACTCCCTTTTATCAATCTCCCTGTTCGCGAACCATCCATACTGTTCCCCAAAGGCGACTCTTTACACCAAACTGCACTGACAATGAAAAATCACCTCAAACCCCACGACGTCGTATTCACACCGGGCGGTGGGTGGGTAATGGCGACAAGAAAACTGCAACCCGACGTTGACGTGATACTTCTTATCGACGAGGTCCGCCTCCCAGTTGAGACTTCCACACAATTCTCACAGGCCCTGGTTAATGCAATCGAACGAAATCTCGACGATGGGAAACGCGTTTTCTTCGATGGATTAATCGGACGCACTCGATTCAACCATGTTGGTCCGTGGGAGATTGTGGCGAGTTTCAGGGGTGTGGATAGATCAAAGTTGGCCAATTTACTCTCGCAGTATTTTTCCATCGATTCGATCCCTTCGATTCCGAAAAACCAACTGGTTCAAATACGAAAGAAACAATAGCGGCATCGATCCTGCCAGATCTAGAAACTTCATCGCAAGCAAATCCCTCTCTTTGTTTTGATCACAAGCAGGTATTACAGTGCTTGACAAAGCTCCATCGATTCCGTAGCTTGCTGTGCATCATTGCTCCTGCGCTTCCTCTCATATCCTGCCGAGTAAGTTTCAATTCTCAGTCGAACACTTCAGTTCAATGCTAAAAAGCGTTCGCTCAATCTTCAGTAGCCGTCGGGGTATCATTGTGAAAGCGATAGCGCTCGTACTTCTTCTCCTTACCGCCAACCTTTTTCCTCTTTATGCCCAGGGTGAGAAGCAATTTTACATGAGCCCGTCTTCCATGCGCAACGGGTTCTGGAGCCTGCTCACCCCGGAAGCCGACTGGGATACGGTCAAACAAGAACTGGACGTGTTTTTAATGCATGTCAACGTCCTCAAGAGAGCCCCGGAGCAGCAGATCAGGACCGCCGTGGAGGTGTTGAACAAAACAAACATGGAAGTAGGCTTCGAGGTCGGAGGT
>JALUUP010000111.1 GCA_027021285.1 Bacteroidota bacterium
CCTTTCATTTCCCCACAAGAGCCAGCGACCCCATGACCATTTCAGAAATCCGTTCACATTTTCCTTTCCTCGAGACGGGAAACATTTACCTCAACCACGCCGCCGTATCGCCGCTCTCGGATTACGTTACCGGTGAAATCACGTCGTACCTCGTCGGTCGCTCGGCGGGCAAAGTGGGTATGTTCGAAGAGATGCTCGAAACCACGCACGACTTGCGCGGCATGATGGCTGAATTCCTCTCCACCCGTCCCGAACGCATCGGCTTCGGTCGTAACACCAGCGAGGCAATAAGCCTGGTGGCGTCCGGTCTTTCCTGGCGCACCGGCGACGAAGTGCTGCTCAACGACGTCGAGTTCCCCGCCAACGCCTATCCCTGGCTGAACCAGAAGCGACACGGCGTGGAAGTGAAATTTCTCCCGACGGTCAACGGCGCCGTCACGGCGGACATGATCGAAGACGCGATGACTCCGAAAACACGTGTCGTCGCGCTCAGCTTCGTTCAATTCCTGTCGGGTTACCGGGCGGACCTTGCTGCCATCGGCGCCCTCTGCCGCGAGAATAACGCGCTGCTGATCGTTGACGGTATCCAGGGACTCGGGCCCCTGCGCATCGATGTTTCGAACACGCCGGTGGATTTCATCGGAGCGGGCGTGCAGAAATGGATGATGGGACCGCTGGGAGTCGCCGTGTTTTACATCACCGAAGAGCTCCAGGAGCGCCTGCACCCCGCGTATGCCGGTTGGCTGAGCGTCCGTCATCCCTTCGAGTTCTTCAACTACTCGCAGGAATTGCGCGACACTGCGGCCCGCTTCGAGTACGGGACGCCTGCCGCCCTGGGACTGTTCGGGTTCCGCGGTGCGCTGCGATTCTTCCGGGACGCGGGATATGACAACATCGGGAGCATGGTGCGCGACAACGTGCGCCGGATTTTCTCGCGCCTTGAGAAATGCGATCTCGAGATCATTACTCCACGTGACGAAAACCACAGGGCTGGCATCGTCACGTTCTCTCATCCCCGTGCGGAAGAAATATTCCTCGACTTGCAGAAACGGGGCATCATCGTATCCCACCGCTCCGGCCACGTGCGCATGGCACCGCATTTTTACAACACACCGGACGAAATCGACCGCGCCTGTGACGTCATCGAGGAATTGACGGCCGGCTGACCTTTACTACCTGTCAGGAATATCAGGAGGGATTCAGGAGAGAGGATGCCGCAGGATTTCCATGGAAAGCACGTCGCGGATGGATTGAACGATGACGTTCGCATCCTGCAGGAATTCTTCGCCCAGGGTGGTTTCGACCGCAATACAGTACATGCCGGCCTTCCCGGCCGATTCGATTCCCAACGGCGCATTTTCGATCACCGCGCATTCTTGCGGCTCTACTCCGAGCTTGCGGGCGGCAATGAGGTACGGGTCGGGAAACGGCTTGGCGCGCGGCACTTCGTCGCCGGTTACGATCGCGTCGAACGCGGAGCGGCGGCGCGGCGGAATGGCCGTTTCCATGTTGCGCAAGGCCGAGGCGGTGACGAGCGCGGTCAGGAATCCACGGCGCCGCATTTCATACACGACGTCGAATGCTCCTTCGTAGTGGGAAATGGACACGATCGAGCGATAGTACTCCCGCTTGCGATCGATGAACGCGTCCCGTTCTTCCTCCGGGATGTGTATGCCCGCTTCCTCCATGAGGAGAGGAAGGATTTCACGAGAATTCCTTCCCTCGTGCAGGAGCACCGAATGCTTGGACACCGAACCGCCCCTCTCATCGAACATCTTTTGCCAGGCCAGGTAGTGGTAGTGCAACGAATTCACGATCACGCCGTCCATGTCGAACAGCACCGCGCGGAAAGCCGTATGTTCCTTCATCTTATTGCTCATCGGAAAGTAATATACGCAATCGGGAAGTTCATTTTTTAACTGGACGAATAATTGCATCTTACTTCGTGTTCGCCACCGCTTTACAGGTGCATCGAACACCGCAACCGCATGGATTATTTATTGCCACGGTACATGACTTCCGGTTTTCTCAAATTGATCTGCCTCTTGTTGCTGCTTTCCACCCCGGGACTCTTCCCGGAGAACAACGAGTGCCTTGCCCAGTCCCGGAAGAAAAAGAAGCGAACCACTGTCGTGACGCCGAAGATCCGGGCAACGAAGAAAGAACTGGAAAAAATCCGGAAATCCATCCGGGCGCTCGAAAAAGACCTTTCCCGGAAGAAAGCGAAAGAGCAGTCCACTCTCAAGAAGATCGACACCTACCAGCGCCAGACCGCCTTGCTGCGCAGCCTCATCAGCGAGCTCAACACCCAGGCGGAAAACTACGAGCGCAACATCCAGATCGCCCGGCTGAACCTCAAGGTGACACGAAACCAGTTGAAAACCCTGCAGGAAAACTACGCCGCGTACGTGCGCGCGGCATACATGAGGGGCCGCCTGACCGACGCCGAATTGATCCTTTCCTCTTCCAGCCTGAACCAGATGTTCATTCGCTCCAAGTACCTCAAGTCGTTCACCGAGCTGCAACGGCGCGAAGCACAACGCATCAAGGAAAAACAGGAACAGATCGAGGAGCAGAAACGCGCCCTGGAGGAAGGTCTGGCCGAACAGAAACGGCTGATCAAGGAAAAGGAGCGGGAGTCGCAGCGCCTTGCTGAAAAGACGCGTAAGCACAAGAGCCTGCTCCAGGAAGTTCGCCAGGACAAGACCAAGTTGTTGAAACGCCTGCGCCAACGCCAGGTCGCGGCCAGGAAACTCCAGCGCATTATCAACGATCTCGTTGCCAGGGAACTCGCCCGCAGGAAGAAAGCCGCCGCCAGACGCGGCATTCACGAGCTACCCACAACGCCCATCAGCGAAACTGCCTTTGGCAAGCTCAAAGGCAACCTGCCCTGGCCGGTGTCCCGGGGAACGGTATCGGAGGAATTCGGCAGGCGCGTGCATCCCACACTCGGCACCATCACCATCAACAAGGGCATCACCATCACCGTCCCGGAAAACAGCCCCGTCCGTGCCGTCGCCGACGGCAAGGTCTCCACTTCCACCTTTATCGCCGGTTTCGGCAACCTCCTCATCATCGATCACGGGGAGGGGTTTTACACCGTGTATGCCCATCTCAACCAGGTGTACGTCAAGGAAAACCAGAAAGTGAAAGCCGGTCAGCGCATCGCGCGAAGCGGCGAAACCGTCGAGGGGCCGGCGCTCCACTTCGAGATCTGGCGCGAGCGGGAAGTCATGAACCCGCGAAGCTGGCTCCGGAGATAGAACCGAACCGGGAATGTTTTTAATTGATTTCAGCACAAATCTCGTCGCACAGCAGGAATCCCGCGGGTGTGACGAACAAGCGATTGTTTTCGACGGAGAGGAGCCCTTGTTCCATGAACGCGCTCACACGTTCCCTGTTGTCTTCCAGCAGGTCCGATCCGAAGCGCGCTCTGAAATCCACAAGGTCAATGCCGTTGCTGCGGAACCCGAGATAGATATGCTCCGTGCGCAGTTGTTCCCGTGTCAGGCGCTCGCCGCCAGCCCGGGCCGTGCCCGATGCGCGAATCCTCTCGACGTACCTGGATATGGAC
>JALUUP010000112.1 GCA_027021285.1 Bacteroidota bacterium
CGCACCTCGTCGTGCGAAACGAGAGGAAAGACGAGGAGAAACCCGCGCTCGTTCATCCATGATGCGACGGCGTCTTCGGCGCTGGAGCGCAGTACCGGGTGCGTAAGACGGGCGACGTTTTCCGGCGGCCCTGTTTCGTTCTCCGGGGCGCCGAACTGGGTCGCCGTATCGAAACCGCTTTTCGAGCGCAGGTAGATTGCGTACCGTTTGGTGCGGAACTGTCCCATGATCGTGTAACCAAGGATCCGGAGAATATGACGCGAATTGAATGTCGAATTGGCTTCATGTGAAAATTCGAAAAGAGCAGAGATCTCCTGAACCTTGCGATCCAGCTCACGGTTGAGCGTTCGCAGTTTCTCGATGGTAAGGGCATTCTGGATGGCTGTCGCCGCGATGCTGGCTATGGACTCCAGGAGTGTGATCTGGGGCGCGTCGAAGCCCGTTCCAATAAGGCGACGCCCTAAGCCGATAACACCGACCATCGATTCGTCGAGGACCAGCGGTACGAACGCGCCGAGATGATTGTCCTCGCACAGGGTTTGCAGCGGGGCTCTTTCATCCGGCGGCAGGGAAGCGCATGCCGGGGAACATTCGAGGAAGTGTTTCCAATCGCCGGAAATGCGAAAAGATGTTCCCAGAAGATCACGGGAAAGACCTTTGACGGCCTGGATGGTGAAGAGCGAGTCGTCTTCCTTGACCATGACGATTCCTTTGGATACCATGAGCCGTCCCATGGCGGAAAGCAGCGCGTTACCCAGGATGAATTCAAGATCCTGGGAGGAATTCAGCAGGCGGCTGAGTTCCAACAGGGTGTCGGTGTCCGTGAGCTGATGAGACGCGGGAATGTGCTCTGATTCCATGCCGGGCATACGGTTCGAGTCAGTCTCGAAAAACGCAATCAGGAGGGGAGATATTTTACCAGCCGGATCTGGTTCGACTGTCCGGGGCCGGTCGTGTATTCGACTTCATCCATGAGCTTGTTCATCAGGAAAATCCCCAATCCCCCGACGCGATATTCCTTGAAGTAATTCTGCAAATCCGGGGCGCGATACGTCGTTGGATCGAACGGTGCGCCGTGGTCCTCGATGATAATCATGAATTTTCGCGGCGAGCGTTTGGGCTCTTCCACCCGAACCTCAATATCGATCTCCTTGTTCGGGGCTTTTTTATACGCGTGCCTGATGATATTGGTACAGGCTTCATCGACTGCCACCGTGATCTTGTCGATGTCGTCCTGTGTGAACCCGTGCTTGCGCGCGCTTTCCGCCACGAACTGACGGGCAAGCTCGAGGTTTTCGGTTGTGCTGAAGATGCGCAACTGCCGGGCGGTATGTTTCTTCTCGCTTCCCACGGGGCGGCCTGTGTTCTTTTCTACTCTACGTCAGGATTCAGGATTTGTTTTGAAAAGAGAGAAGCGCCTCTTTTTCATCCTCGAAGATTTCGAAGAGAACGGGAAATCCCAGGAGATCGAACACGTTATACACGCGTTTTGACATGTTGGCTAGCTTGATATCGCCGTTGTGTTTTCGCACTTCTTCGATGAATTGCATGAAGACCCCCAATCCCGCGCTGCTGATGTAATCGAGATCCCGGAAATTTACAACCAGCTTGTATCGCCCCGATTCGAGTTCCCGCTGAAACGATGATTCGAGCTGGGGCGCCGTGTGGGCGTCGAGGTATCCTTTCAGGTCGAGGACTCTGATTTCATTGTGTTCGCGGGCGTCAATTGTAAAATCGCTCATGGATTCACCTTTGATCAGCTATGGGTTCGTAAAGGACGAATGATAGTCGGTTTCATGGTCAAGCACCTTTCCATATCAATATAAGAAGAGTTAAGTCATCCTCAATTACATCCGTCCTCGTAAAATCGTGGATACGCTCCAGGATTCCGTCCAGCAGGAATTCCGCGCTGTCACGTTTCATATCGAGTACGGCTTCCGCCAGACGCTGGTATCCGAATTCCTCGCCGTCGCCGTTGCGGGCTTCCGAGACACCATCGGTGTACATGATAAGGACGTCGCCGGTTTGGAGTTGTATGGTTTCCACCGCCAGCGTCTTCTCGAAGATCTCTCCGCCGTCGAGCCCGAGCCCAAGTCCATCCGGCCGCAGGAATTGCCAGTCCCGGCCGTGGATCCACAGGAGGGGGCAGTGACCGGCGCGGGCGAATTGCACGACGCCGCGGCGCGTATCCAGGATGGCGTACAAGAGGCTCACGAAGGAATTTCGCTCGATGGTTCCGTACAACGCTTCGTTCATCCGCTGGAGAACTTGCCGGGGATCCGACAGGAACTTCGTCAGGGACTGGAAAATGCCTTTTGTTTCCGCCATGTACAACGCGGCGGAGACGCTCTTTCCCGAAACGTCTCCCACCGTAATTCCGATCGTGTCGCTGTCGATCCGGACCACGTCATAGTAATCGCCGCCGACTTCGTGGGCGGGAATGGATTTTGCGGCCATATCGAAAACGGGCGATGACGGAAGAGTGGCGGGAAGGAGGCGTTGCTGCATCTGTCGCGCCACCAGCAACTCCTGTTCGAGGCGCTCGCCCTCCATGAGCGCCGTGATCAGCCAGTGGTTTTCGATCGCGATGGCAATCTGGTCGGCGAACGCGGACAGTGAATTCAAGTTATCTCGGTCGAAACCATAATTCATTTTCTTGAACGCGTACAGACGCCCGATGAGCTTATCGTGCGTCTGAAGGGGAAAAGCGGCGACGGATCCGACGGGCAATTTTGCGCCTCGCAGCAAAGAGATCTTCTTGTCATGTGCTGCGTTCTGGATGACTATCGGTTTGTTTTGGGCCGAAAAGGCAGTGGAGCAGGTTTCGGACAACGTTGATACGATGACCCGCATATCATCCTTGGACATCGAGTCGGAGACGGCCGTCCACATCGCGGCTCGAGGGGGCGTCTTGCCGCTCGCGGCATTTTCAGTGTTTCCCGTGCGCGTAACGCGTGAGTTGATTTCGATCCAGGCCCCGTCCGCATCACAGATCTCGCGGGAGAGTCTTACTGCCGTTGTCAACAACTCGTCCTCGTTGAAGACGCTCTTCACGAGTTTGCTCAAGTTGTGCATTGTCGAGAGTTCCGCTTTCTTGCGATCGAACGCTTCGGCGGTGGGAAGGTGGAAAAGCGTGCTGGCAAAGCAGACGGTAAGGTATATGGCAGCCAGCAAGAAGGAGATGGAAACAAAAATGCGAAGAGCGGGGTGGATATACGCCAGTGATTGCGAGAGCTGGTTCGTGCTCTCCATGGAAAAAATCGTGTTCAGGATGAAGAAAATACTGCCGAAAAACGACAGCAACAGCGCCTGGAGTTTCTCCTGCTTCGTAAGGTATGCGATCCAGGGCATGCGTAACGAAATAATGATGATGGCGACGATCATCAAGGTGAACAGGAGGTGTGAAAACGGCGCTAAGATAAAAAATACGTCCTCGCTGGGGCTGCCGGCAATTCCGGCAACGGCGATATTTGCCGCCAGGGTGGAAATGAAAAAGATGACATTGCGCTGTGTTTTCCGGTTCCGTTTTATGTAAATAAGTAATCCGATCCGGACGCAGGT
>JALUUP010000113.1 GCA_027021285.1 Bacteroidota bacterium
GCTTGTGCCCGCAGTGCAATAGATCGATTCGGGATTGACGGAGATCCCGTGATCAGCGTAATACCCGGCAATCGCTTCCCGCGCGACTTGCAAGCCGCGTGGATGTGGATCGTAATCCGTGATCCCGGGCTGGATCAACCCTTCCCGTAACGTTTCCGGGGGAAAGAGGAATCCCGCCTTGGTGGGGTTCGATCCGGTGAGGTCCAGTATCTCCTTACCTTCCCGCCGCAAGCGTTCCAGGAGGCCGGAGAGACGGTTGAGCTCGGAGTTCCAGGCAATTCGGTTGGAAAATGAAAACTTCGTCATTACTTGCGCCGTGCATATAGGAAATAACGAGTACACCGCCACCGCCCCTGGCGTTGCCGGCAACTCCCGGTAAATGTACGGCACGCGCCCCTGGAAAGAAAAAGGGCGGCGCATGTTCCCGCCGCCCTTGTCATGGTCGATCTTTAATCCTCCTGTATTGCCTTGGGTCGTGACCTAGATAACATCCTCTTCTACCCGGTCAGGTTCCTTGCTCATGATCTTGTTCTGAAGATTCATGTGCTTCTTTTTCAATTCTTCCCGGATCGGCTCAAGTTGTTGTTTCATTTCCAGAAGGTATTCCCGCAGCGCCGAATTCAAATCGTCGATGTCCACGTCGAGTTGGATTTTGCAGTCACCATTTCGTCTCTTCATCCGAACCACGGAAGGCGGCGTTCCAAACCACGGTAACGGTTTCGCTTCAAGTTTCACCTTGACCGTACCGGTTTTTCCCTGGCGGACATAGGTAAGATCGATCTCGTCGCCGTCCTCGAACTCCGCAAGCACATCCTGCAAATCATCCGTATCGGTAATTTTTTCGTCGGCGGCACGGGTGATGACGTCGCCGGGTCTCAACCCAGCTTTGTCCGCAGGGCTGTTTCGCGTCACGTCCAGCACCAGCGCTCCTCCCTTTTCCTCGACCTTGAAATACGGGGCGAGATACTTGTCAAGATCATGGATCCGGACACCGAGCACCGGTCTCCCGAACGACAGCATCCTGCTGAATTTCCTGCTCTGGATAACCGCCACCCGTCTCTTTTTCTTTCCGATCGTCACATCCAGGTTCTTCGTAACGCCGTCCCGGCTGATCTCGATAACAACTTTTGTCCCTGGACGGGTCTCCCTGACCATGGTAATGAGATCGGAGGATTTCACGACGTTCTTCCCGTTATAGGAAAGAATGACGTCGTCTTCCTCGATACCCGCCTTATCCGCGGGACCATCGTCAACCACACTGACGACAAGCAAACCGTCCCGGTTACCAAGTTTCTTCTCCTCCTTCATGGAGGGTGTCATTTCCGCGATCGTAACACCGAGCCATCCCTCTTTCGGTTTTTCATCGGCAATGCCCGACCGGAGATTTCCACCAAGCATCAGGGCCAGAAAAAGAAACGCGAGTATCCCCGGCGTAAAGGTTTTCCTTGTTGTCACGTTCATCGCTCATCTCCGCTTCATTGGACAAACACTGCTTGTGCAAACCGGAGTATAGACGAATCCTCTCCGATGGTTGTTCCTTTTCCGTGAAAAGAAACGGGAGAGAAATCAGGTATGAGGCGAGCGTATGACCGCCGGATTTGCGAGAACGTTGACGACCAGGACGGCAGAAGCAGTGAGGGGGGCCAGGGAAGCCAACCAGAACACAACGCCGTATCCGAGATACCCCGCGATTTGTCCCAGTACGATGGCGTTGACGGCATTGGAAGCGTCCATGACACCGGTCACGAGCGCCATGGAACTTCCCACGATTTCCGGGCGCGATTGGTTGTACCCGAGGGCGGTAACCGCGGGAAAGGCGATACCGTGAGCGAAACCGTTGACCGCGCCCGCAAGGATGATTCCCTCGAGGCCGGTGCTGAAATTCAGGATGAGAAGACCTATTCCGTAACTGATGAACGCGGGAATAAGTATGCGCCGTAACCCGATCCTGTCCCCCCACTTCCTGCCCAGCATGCGAATAAAGATGCCGGTGACACCAAAACCCGTAAAGTACAACCCGAATCCCCAGATACCCCGTTCTTTCGCGATCGGGGCCAGGAACACCTGCGGTGTGGAGTAACTGAAGGCGATCGACATGGCGAGAAAAAGCACCAGCAGGAGCTTGCGCGACCGGAACCCGGAGAGAAGAGTACGAAGCCCGGGGAAATGCGTCCCCCCCTCCCCTTTTTCCGAAAGGGGAAGAATGAAGAAGAACCCGACCAGCGAAAGGCCGCACATCGTCAGGAAAAACACCGGCAAACCGAAGTATTCCACGAGGTTTTCGCCCAGGTATGGACCGATGAGCGCGCCCATCAAGCCCGAAACCCCGTACGTGGCAACCGCTTCATTCCGGCGCTCGATGGGTGCGTTTTGTGCCGCCAGGGTAAAGAAACCGGTAAAGTGCGCGCCGAACCCGAGACCCTGGACAACCCGGAGCGCCCAAACGATCGGCACGAGCCCTTCGTCGATCAGGAAGTAGTAACCGATGGACGGCAGCGCCATCATGAGGCTCCCGGCAAGCAAAACCGGCTTGACCCGGAACCGGTCGATCATCAGGCCGATCAGGGGACGCCCCAGGACAGCGGCGATGGAGAAAGCGCTCATGAACAACCCGACCATTTCCGCACCACCGCCCGAATACGTCACGTACAGCGGATAGATGGCGTTGTTGCTGAAATTCAGGGATTGAAAGAAGTTATATGCGAAGGCCAGGTAAAAGGCCGAAGTGTAAATTGTGCTTTTGTGTTTCAACGAGGTGTCAGGAGTAAATGCCTGTGAACATCAGGCGGGCATCGCGGTCGACGCGCCATCAGCCCGTCTCCGCAAGTTATGGAAAATCATTAAAAGGATGATACCCACCGGAACGAGCACTGCCATCCAGGCCAGGGGGATCTGTTTACCGAGGAAACCGAATGTTTCGGGCGAAACCGCGCCCAGGTAGAGCATGAGAACGGCAAGAAGGTTGTTTGTGAAATGCGCCGCGACCGCGGGCACGAGGCTGCCGCTCCGGTAAAAGAGATATCCCAGTAAAAAGCCGATCAGGGAAAGATTGACGAGCCCAAGGGGATTCATGTGGTACAGTCCGAACATTATGCCGACGACGACCACGCTCTTCCATCCTATTCTCCTCTCCAGCGTTCTCTGGACGTATCCGCGAAAGAGAACTTCTTCACAAATGGCCGGGGTAACTGCGACGACCACGATCATCCAACCCAGTTCAAGAGGCGTATGCGCGGTGAACAAGCCGTTGTTCAAGGCCTGGAGTTGTTCGGGAACCGGAAACAGCTTGTTCATCAACGAACCAATGTACATGTTCACGGGGACAAAAACAGCCGTGCTCGCAACCGCGAGAACAACCTGGAGCACGGGCGCGGGTTTCCATCGAAGATAGTTCCATGCGCGAGAACTGTGCCACGTGCGAACCAGGAGAACGGTCGGCGCCATCAGAAGCAGGAATTGCGTAACGAGCACGATTGCGAGGATGACGTGCTTGATACCCAGAAGCTGTTCGGAAAGAGCATCGACGGGTGAAGCGGCGTGTCCGGTCGGCC
>JALUUP010000114.1 GCA_027021285.1 Bacteroidota bacterium
GCGGGAATCCAGGGATTCGCTAATTCGGTAATCCGGCAATCCGGTAATTCGCTAATTCGAAAATCCGCTAATTCGGGATTTAGAAATCCCTCCTACATCTCTATCAAATCATAAGTATCCCAATTCCTGATGATGTGAGACTTGAGACAAGGGGACAAGGGGACCGGGAGACAAGGGGATTTTCGATTCCCGATTTTGGATTATTGCGGAAATACCTAGAACGGAGATTTGGTTAGAACGTTAGAACGTTAAAACGTTGGAACGTTCAAACGTTTTTCTTTACGGCTCATCAACTCCAGAAACCGTTGAAACGGTTTGGAAATTGGCTTTGATGAACATCTTTCCCCCCGGATGAATCCGTGGGCTATCGTGATCGCTTGCCCGATAACATAGACAGCTACTCCATGTCATTCCCGCGAAAGCGGGAATCCAGGAAATCGAACAATCGTTTGGTATGCAGCATTCAGCATTGCTTTTCAAAGTCTCTGACCCCGGCCTGTTTTTCGGTTATACGCTTTTGCTTAAGTTTCATCCTGTAGTCGTCTGAAAGGGAGAGCCGTGGCAAGAAAAATCAACCCGTTTCATGAATACGAATACCCGCCGTTCGAGGGGTTTCCCGCCGATACACTATCGTTTCTCCGGAGCCTGAAGCGCAACAACAACAGGACCTGGTTCAACAATAACAAAGCGCGGTACGTGGAGAACGTGAAGTTTCCCATGGAAACCTTCCTGTACCATTTACGTGAAAGGCTTCTCCGAACCATTCCCGGTCTCGATATCGATCCCCGGAAATCCATGTACAGGATCTACCGCGACATCCGGTTCTCGAAGGACAAGAGCCCGTACAAGACGCACCAGGCGGCGGCGTTTACATTTTCCGGCGGGCACCGGAATCACGATCCGGGATTCTATCTGCACATCGAACCGGGCAATGTTTTTATCGGCGGCGGGTGGTGGATGCCCGACCCGTCGAAACTGAAAATACTCCGGGCGGCTCTGGCGGAAGGGTACCCGGAGTTCAGGAAAATCCTGGCCCGGAAGAAATTCAAATCCATGTTCGGTAGTCTCGAAGGTGAAAAGTTGAGCCGTGTTCCCCGCGGTTTCGAGGCGGGGCATCCCGCGCAAGATCTACTTCGATACAAGCAGTTCCTGGTCAGCACAACGATTCCCGCGGAACGCATCCTTGACAAGTCCTTTCTTCGCAAGGCCGCGGATGTATTTGGTACCATGGAGCCGTTTGTGCGGTACCTGTTTTCGCACAGCAGGTAGATCGTCACAGTGTGGAACGAGCGCTGGTATTGTTCCATATTACACGGTACTTGAAACTCCGCCGGGGATTCCGTACACTACCCTGGCAAGCAAGTATTTTGTTATGAAGGAGAATTATTAATGCGAGGGACGGTGTTTATCACGAGTGTTGCGGTTTGCATTGCGGCGTTCTCCTCGCTTTTGCCCGCTCAATCGCGTGTCACCGTCATCACCGTGGACGGTAGCATCAATCCCGCTTCTGCTTCTTACATCATCGATGCTCTTGACGACGCCGAGAAGGCCGGCGACGCCGCGCTGGTGCTTGAACTCAACACACCGGGCGGCCTTCTACAATCCACGCGGGACATTGTTTCCGCCTTCCTTTCCGCTCACATTCCGGTTGTCGTGTACGTAACTCCACGCGGCGGACAGGCCGCGTCCGCCGGGGTATTCATTACTCTTGCCGCCAACATCGCGGCCATGGCGCCCGGCACCAACATTGGCGCCGCGCACCCGGTCTTCGGGCAGGGCGGCGACGTGGAGGACTCGACCAATATCATGATGACGAAAGTCACGAATGACGCGGCGGCGTTTGCCCGGACCATCGCGGAAAAACGCGGGCGCAATATAGACTGGTCGGAATTAGCGGTACGGGAGAGCGTCTCGCTTACGGAAACCGAAGCCTTGGAGAATAACGTCATCGACCTTGTCGCCGGTAACCTGGAGGAGCTGCTTGCGATCATCGACGGTGACTCGGTGGAAACCGCCGCCGGCATGGCGGCCTTGAATACCGCGGGCGCGGAGATCACGCGGAGGGAGATGTCGCTCAAGGAAGAGATATTGGACATCCTCAGCGACCCGAACATCGCGTACATATTGATGATGCTGGGTATTTACGGCTTGTTTTTCGAGCTGTACAACCCCGGGTCCATCCTTCCGGGCGTTGTGGGTGGCATTTGCCTGATACTCGCGTTTTACTCCCTGAACACCCTTCCCGTGAACTACGCCGGCCTTGCCCTGATCTTGTTCGGTATTATTCTGTTCATACTCGAAATAAAAATCGTCAGTCATGGCATCCTTTCCATAGGAGGGGTCATCGCCCTGTTCATGGGTTCGCTCATGCTTATCGACACACCGGAAGGAATGGATTTCATGACCATATCGCTCAGCGTTATCATTACCGTGACCGCATGTACAGCGGCCTTTTTCCTGTTCGTAGTAGGCAAGGGTATCCAGGCCATGCGTCGCAAACCGACTACGGGAAAAGAAGGGCTGGTTGGTGAAACGGGTGTCGTGGTGGAAAAGCTGGCGCCGAGAGGAAAAGTCCTGATTCACGGCGAGTACTGGAACGCCGTGTCGGAAGCGGGCGAGATTGTTGAAGACGAGGAAGTTGTCGTGCGCGCGGTGAAGAATCTTCTTCTCATCGTTGCGAAAAAAGTACCGTAATGCATGCCCAGTATTGTTTCGAATATTTCCAGAAAGGCTCGATTTCACACCGATAGTCATTGTCATACACTCGATTCAAAGGAGGATTCATGGAATCAGGATCCGGCATTCTTGGGATAGTCATTACCTTCGGCATCATTCTTCTGGCCAGCGCCATCCGCGTTCTGCGCGAATATGAACGCGGCGTGGTATTCCGGTTGGGACGTCTGATAGGTTCAAAAGGCCCCGGTCTCATACTTCTCATTCCCATTGTGGATCGCATGGTAAAGGTCAGTCTCCGCACGATTGTGCTCGATGTGCCGCCACAGGACGTGATCACCCGAGACAACGTCTCGGTCAAGGTGAGCGCGGTGGTTTACTTCCGTGTCCTGGAAGCGGAAAAATCCATCGTGGAAGTGGAGAACTACCTGTTCGCCACCAGCCAATTGTCGCAGACCACACTGCGAAGTATTCTCGGGCAGTCCGAATTGGACGAGCTGTTATCAGAACGGGAGAAAATCAACAAGCAGTTGCAGGAAATCATCGACGCGCAGACCGAGCCGTGGGGCATCAAGGTCAGCCTCGTGGAGGTGAAGCACATCGACCTTCCGCAGGAAATGCAGCGCGCCATGGCCAAGCAGGCGGAAGCGGAGCGTGAACGGCGCGCCAAGGTCATCGCCGCCGAAGGCGAGTTCCAGGCTTCGCGCAAGCTTGCCGAAGCGGCTAAAGTCCTCAGCGAAAACTCGGCCGCGCTCCAGTTGCGTTACCTGCAAACTCTTGCGCTGGTGGCCGCGGAGAATAACTCGACAACGCTCTTCCCCATTCCCATCGAC
>JALUUP010000115.1 GCA_027021285.1 Bacteroidota bacterium
AACAGCGGTGATCTTTTCAACTACCCTGCCCGCCGCGTCAACGATCGAAAAACGCGCCCGGCTGCCGGAGACAGCATCGATAACCAGCGTCACGGTTTCGCGAGCGGGATTGGGAAAGAGATGGAGGGTAAAACCTGCGCCAGGCCCTGGAACAAGCGGCTTTACCGACTGGATGATGTCCCGCACCGGCGGGCGGATCTCCAGGGCCAGACGCCAGCCCGGGTTCGCTCCAGCGCCGGAATACGCGCCGCGAAAACGCCATTGCCTTGCCGTGCCGTTGAAGTCCCGGTCGTAGTCCGTGAAAGATTCGAAACGCGTCCGGTCTATTGCCTCTCCTTCCAGGGCACCGGGAAGGGGGAACACGTCCAGCGAATCCAGGTCAGCAGTCAGGTTCGTGACGAAATTCCCGGCCTCGTCGAATGTTCCCGTGATGTTTTGCTCGCTGACAGGCGCATTGGCAATCGGCACTGGCGCAAAGACGGCGTTACCGACAACGACCTGCCGGTACGAAAGGTCGGGCTTGTAGAAAGTGATTCCTTTCCCGTTTGTCACGAACACGCTGTTGTTAAACACCGTGACGTCCCTGGGAGCGAAACCGTTATGTCTCATGATCGATACGCCCCACCCCTCGCGGAAATTCACGAAGATGTTGCTGTAGAGCGCGATGTTGCCCGTCCCCTGGAACAGACCCTCGTGGGGATTATTGTAAAAGAAGTTTCCGTATATCTCGTACACGTCGTTCATTCCCGGACCGAAAGCGGGAAAGTTGCCGACCAGTACGTTGGGCCGCGCGTCGCCCCCGGAGGACGCGTTTTTATCCTTGCTGAACACGTTGTAGCGAATGATGGTCTTCCCCTCCTGCGGCATCCCCGGCACGGTCCGCAATCCCTCGTTCTGATGCTTGATTTGCATGTTGTAGCCGACCGTGTTCATGACGAGGTTGTACTCGATCAAGCCGTTCACGAACGGTTTGTTGCCGTCGGAATTCCCGAGGTACATCCCGGTTCCCGCGCCGTCGATGACGTTGCGGCGTATGATCCAGTTCCACGCCGCGCATTTCGTGCTGATCCCGACGGTCTGCTGGTTCGCCCCGTGCCCGACGATGCGCAGGTACTGGAGCGTGATATCATGTGCCCAGTTGCCCGACGTCCCTTCCGCTTTGACCGCGTCGATATTCGGGATGTTCTTTCCGTTGATGACGATGTTTTGAATGATAACGAACGATGATTTCTTGATGCTGACGGTGTTGCAACACGAGCGCCCTTCGAAGACGGCGGGAGACCCGGACATCGGCCCGGAAATCACGATGGGCGATTCCCGTGTTCCCGCGAGATCGTACACGTTCAAACCGGATTTATAGACGCCGTCCGCAAAAAAGAGCGTGTCGCCGGGAGCAAGGCCAGGAAGAAACTGTCGATAATTATCCGGATTGGCGTGAAGAATTCTCGCGCCGGCAGGTTGGTTGCCCAGCAGAATGATCCAGAAAAAGAACAGGACGATTTGCGTATCCGGGTGTCGCATCATGATTCCATGTTGAAGTGCAACAAAAATTTTTCCTGCAAACACAGTATTCCCTTCCCGCGATATAACAAATTATCACACGAAAAGAAAAGCCCGGTCTGTGCCGGGCTTAAAGGAGGTGCTTTTACGACCAGAGTTCTGTCCGCACGAATCAGCAGTCGTAATACAGGTTGAACTCGTGCGGGTGCGGGCGCAGGGCCATTTCGAGAACTTCCCGGTTCATCTTGAGATCGAGCCAGGTTTGGATGACGCTTTCCGTGAAGACGTCTCCCTTCAGCAGCCAATCGTAGTCATCCTCCAAGGCATGCAGGGCGTCCTTTAGTGTTGCGGGGGTCTTGGGAACGTCGGCCAGTTCCTCGGGCGGAAGATCGTAGATGTCCTTGTCAAGCGGTTGGCCGGGATCGATCCTGTTGACGACACCATCGAGGCCGGCCATGAGCATTGCGCTGAAGGCGAGGTACGGGTTACAGGAAGGATCCGGGCACCGGAACTCAACCCGTTTCGACTTCGGGCTGCTTGAATACATGGGAATGCGGATGGCCGCGCTCCTGTTGCGCTGCGAGTAAGCGAGATTGACCGGCGCTTCGAAACCGGGAACGAGCCGCTTGTAGGAATTCGTAGTGGGGTTGGTCAACGCCAGCAAGGCCGGGGCGTGCTTCAGAATGCCGCCGATGAAATACAGTGCGAGATCGCTCAGGCCCGCGTACCCGTCGCCGTAAAACAGGGGCGCGTTGTCCTTCCACAAGCTGATGTGCACGTGCATACCGGATCCATTGTCTCCGAGAATGGGCTTGGGCATGAAGGTTGCGGTTTTGTTGAACTGCAGGGCCGTGTTTTTCACCACGTACTTGAAAAGGAGCAACTCGTCGGAAGCCTGTAGAAGAGGAGCGAATTTCAAATCGATTTCCGCCTGCCCCCCGGAGGCAACTTCGTGATGCTGGGTTTCGACAACAATACCGCAGTTCTGGAGGTGCTCCACCATGGCGTTGCGGAGGTCCACGAAATGATCTGTGGGCGGCACGGGAAAGTATCCTTCCTTGTAACGCGGCTTGTACCCCAGGTTGGGCATTTCGTCACGACCGGTGTTCCAGTGTCCTTCCACGGAATCAACCTCGTAAAAGGATCCGTGCGGCTCCGAGGCGTATTGAACGTTGTCGAAGATGAAGAACTCCGCCTCGGGGCCGAAGTAGGCGGTATCGGCGATGCCGGTGGACTGCAGGTACGCGGCGGCTTTCTGCGCGATATTCCGCGGGCAGCGCTCGTAGGGTTCGCGTGTAAGCGGTTCGAAGATGTCGCAGACGAGGCTCACGGTCGTCATCTGGATGAAGGGATCGATAATGGCCGTGGTGGGATCGGGCACGATGACCATATCGCTTTCATGGATGCTCTTGAAACCACGGAGGCTGGAACCGTCGAATCCCAGGCCTTCGCGGAACGTCTCTTCCGTGAGCTGGTTTGCGGGTATGGAAAAGTGCTGCCACTGGCCGGGAAAATCCATGAACTTGAGGTCGATCATTTTCGCTCCGGATTCCCGGACCAGCTCCAGGACGTTTTTTACATCTTCAGGTTGCGGCGACATGTTTCTCCTTTTATGATTTATCAGTGAGTGGTATTGAAGTGGTTTCCTTGATCGTTGAAAGGACGACGCTTGTAATGGTGCCGGTCACTCCCTTCCAGCGCTGAATCCTGGACAAGATTTTCTCCAGCCCGTCAGTATCCGTAGTCAGGATTTTCAGCAGGTGGGATCCTTCGCCCGTAATGGCATGGCACTCGAGAATTTCCGGCTCCTCCTTCACGTGGCGCACGAGGTCGTCGTAATGGCGTGAGGAGCCGATTCTGACCTGAACGAACGCGAGGATATCGCGCCCCAGTTTCTTCGCGTCGAGTACGGCGCGATAGCCGCTGATGATGCCGCGGGCCTCGAGCTTGCGCATGCGCTCACTGACGGCGGGGAGCGACAGGCCGGTTTCCTCGGCCAAC
>JALUUP010000116.1 GCA_027021285.1 Bacteroidota bacterium
GAATTACGTCGATTACCCACGGATGTATGTCAATTTTCTCGGCGGGGAAGGATTGGCGGACCGGGGAGTCGGTGTAAGCTGGTTGATTCCCAACCCCTTTGACTTTTACCAGGAGCTCAATCTTGGCCTCACGTCAGGCCGTGTGGAAAGTCCGTCCTTTGGAGGCGGGAGGAACTCCGTAATGTTTTCAGCGCACCTCAAGAACTTCTTCGACTTGTCTGATAACAGCACGCTCGAAGTGGGATTCAGTGCGCTGCACGCTTCCAACGATCCGCAAAATCATAAGACACTGGTCGGGGCGGTGGATGTCACGTACAAATGGAAACCGCTGGAAAAGAATCTTTACGAGAGTTTCGAATGGACGACGGAAGCGCTCCTGAGCAACCGGAACTCGCCCGTGAAATCCGTGACAAGCGCGGGATGGTACTCCTTCTTGCGGTATCAGCTTTCCAGGCGATGGTTTGTTGCCGCCCGTTACGACTATTCCGAGTTTCCCGACGACGACGCGCGCAATGAGCAGGCGTATTCTCTCATCGCGAATTTCTTCGCCACGGAGTTCCAGAAACTGGAAGTCCAGCTTCAGCATGGCGTCCCCTCGGGATGGAAGGAATTCAACCGCGTCCTTCTACGCGTTGTTTTTGTGATCGGCGCCCACGGCGCACATAATTACTGAACCAGAAACAATGAATGGTTACTTACGCACTATGACTGGAAGAGTGGTTCTCACAATCGTTCTCGGCATCCTGTTTTTCGTTGATGCGCATCCGCTTCCCGCTGGTACGGAGCCGGCGAAGAAACTCCGGGTGGTCACATCGCTGCAGGATCTTGCCGCTATTGCCCGTGAAATTGGAGGCGACTACATCGAGGTGTTTTCCATCGCGAAAGGATACCAGGATCCGCATTTCGTGGACCCCAAGCCGAGTTTCATGGTCAAACTTCAAAAGGCCGACATGTTCATCCAGGCGGGGCTGGGATTGGAAATAGGCTGGGTGCCCCCGCTTCTTGACGGAGCCAGAAATTCGAAGATCCTTCCGGGGAGCAGGGGTTATGTCGACGCCTCGAAAAATGTCCCCCTCCTCCAGGTGCCGACTGGCGATCCCGCTACGTTGCGCGCCCAGGGCGATATTCATCCTTATGGAAATCCTCATTACTGGCTCGATCCGATGCGGGGAAAGATTATCGCGGACAATATTTTCGAAGGTCTTGCGCGGCTTATGCCGGGGAAAAAAGAAGTTCTGCAACGCAGTCTTGCCCGGTTCAAGAAAACGATCGACGCAAAAGTCGCTAAGTGGGTGAAAATGATTGCCCCGTACAAGGGGAAAAATGTCATCGCTTTCCATAACAGTTGGCCGTACTTCGAGCAACGGTTCGGGATCAAGGTCGTCGCCTTTATCGAACCGAAACCGGGTATTCCTCCCACGCCAAAACACCTGGTGAAAGTCATTCGCATCATGAAGGAACGCCACGTCAAGGTGATAATCATCTCGCCGTATTTCAGCAGGAAATCCGCTGAACTGTTAGCGTCGAAGACGGGCGCCTCGGTGGTCGAGTTGGCTCCATCGGTGGGCGCTTTTCCCGAAATACAAACTTATACGGATCTATTCGATTTCAATCTCTCCCGCCTTGTGAAAGCGTTTCGAGGCAATTGAGTTCCTGGTGCATTCTCCAAAGAAATGAGGAAACGTCATGTTTGAAATGTTTTCCCTGTCATTTATGCTCCATGCATTCATCGCGACCGTGATAATGGGAACGTTGCTCAGCTACCTGGGCGTGCACGTTATCGGGCGGGGGATCGTGTTCGTGGACCTGGCGTTGGGACAGATATCCTCGCTGGGTGTCGCCTTCGCGCAGTTCATGCACACGGGTGAAGAGTGGATACCGATCGCATTCACCTTGCTCGGCGCGGTTCTGCTTTCCCTGATCCACATCACAGATCGGCGGTTGAAACTGGAAGCCATTATCGGGATTATCTACGTTGTTGCAGCGGCGGTGACCGTGCTGGTTATTTCCAAGACGCCGCATGGCGAAGCGGACATCCAGGAAGTGCTCTTCGGCGCCGTCCTGGCCGTGAACTACGCCGACCTGGTTCAGCTTGGAGTAATATTCGGGATAATCGGCGTCTTGCACGTCGTGTTTCACAAGCCCATCCTCCGTCTTACGGAACGGATGGAATCCGGGAAACCTGCGGATTTTACATTGAAGGAACGCGCATGGAATTTTTTCTTTTACCTCTCTATTGGGTTGGCCATCGTTTATGCGGTTCGAATCGGCGGGGTAATGCCCGTGTTTGCGTTCCTTGTCATACCGTCTGTCAGCGCGGTGACGATTGCCCGTAAGGGTTGGGTGGTGATTGTTCTCGCCATTTTGATTTCAGTATTGGCCAGTTATGGAGGCCTGTTGTTTTCCTACACCTGGGATTTTCCCGCCGGGTCATCGCTGGTTGCCGTGCTTGGCGGCCTCTATGTCGTGGCGCTGTTTGTGCGCACCGCACGCGGCAGGATTATGGGGGGGAGCCGACGGCCAGCTTCGAGCGCGTAATGATGACGAAACTGTTTGCCTCAGCAAACACCATGTTTATGGGATTGTCACCCATGTGCGTTGCTCAGTAGATCACATCCAGTACGACATACTTTCCCGAAGGTGTTTACATTCTTCGCCTGGAGAACGGCGAGAGGGCAAGGATACGGAAGTTGAATGTCAAACCGTGATCGCGAGCAACTCCCATCCTTCCTTTTTCCCCCTTGGTTTCAATCCTCTTTATGAAGTACCTTCCGTGGTAACCTCCGTGGCGGTGCCACTACGGGAGGCATGCCGTGTTGAGAACCGGTTCTTCCTGTCGGCGGGATGGGACTCGCAACCAGGCTTACATTACGCGTATGTTGTTTCACGAACACCTTTGACGCATGACGCCGGAAAAATCATCAGTTTCCCCGAACACTCATCGTGGAATTCTCCTGGTGAACCTCGGTTCGCCCGCGAGTCCCGATGTGCGGGATGTTCGGCGATACCTCCGCCAGTTCTTGATGGACAAACACATCATCGATGTTCCGGTGCTGCCCCGGTGGCTGCTTGTGCGCGGTCTTATTATTCCTTTTCGTTCAGGAAAATCCGCGCAGGCTTACCGGGAAATCTGGCGGGACGGTCATTCGCCGTTGATTGCCATCAGCCGCCGCGTGCGGGAGCTCGTGCAGGAGCGGGTCGATCTGCCCGTGGCGCTGGGCATGCGTTACGGCTCTCCCTCCATTCTTGACGGCCTCGAATCGCTCATCCGCACCCATCCCGGTTTGCGGGAAATCGTTGTTATTCCGCTTTATCCCCATTACGCCATGAGCACGTTCGAAACGGTGCTGGCGGAAGCGGTAAAGACGGCGGAGAAGCTTCCGCGGAGCATGTCTCTCAAAACCATCACACCCTTTTACGACAACCCGCGGTACATCGAAGCTCTGGCTGCGCAGGCTCGCGGGGTCCTCGACAGTGGATACGACCATCTCTTATTCAGT
>JALUUP010000117.1 GCA_027021285.1 Bacteroidota bacterium
GGAAAACGGCGAGAACATGTTCTTCGCTTCCCGTCGCCTCAGCGGGATCTTCGAACCCGAGATGGAGCCGCTTGAAAACGCTGCCGGTAAACACCGGGCACGTTTCGCGCGCATGGTCACACACCGTAATCACGTAATCAAAGGATTGGCCGAGGAAACGGTCAACGTGCGCAGGTGATCCATCGCTGATATCGATACCGATTTCCTTCATGACCTGCACAGCCCTGGGATGCACTCGCTCGGCCGGTTTGGTTCCCGCGGAATGGACTTCCAGGCTTTCATCCAGGGATTTCAGAATTCCCTCCGCCATCTGGCTGCGACAGGAATTCCCCGTACAAAGAATCAGGATACGTTTCATTTCATATTGTCAAGACAGTTCCAAGAAAACAAGGACGATACACGCTCCCGACAGCGAGCGAGCCCATGGGTAAAAGTGCCGATATTCCCTGAATGAGAAAAGCCCGGCGTTCCAACCAAACGCCGGGCTCATTCTCGTTTCTGCGAATGCTATTTATTCAGCACCATTCGACGCGTGACGATTTCATTCCCGTTGATCAGCCGGTACAGGTACACACCGGAAGGTAATCCCGCCGCGTTAAACACGACCTGGTGCTCTCCCTCAGTATAAACCCCCTGAGCAACAACCGAGACCTGGCGGCCCAGCGCATCGTAAACAAGAAGTTGAATGTTGCTCTGCTTGTCGAGGTAGAACCGAATGCTTGTGGATGGATTGAACGGATTGGGATAGTTTTGATCCAATTGCACCGAGTTCGGCAGCGACACATCGCTGATACCCGTCGGTGTGGCAACTGTCAATACGTAGAACGGAAACACCTTGCTGCTGGTCACCGTCACAACGTTGGCATCCGTGTCCAGATTCTGGTTGGGTGCGGGTTTCCACTGACCGTTGTCATAGCACATGACGACAACGTCGCCTTCATGCCCGCCCATCCCGGCGATCTCTTCATCCGTATAGTGGAAGCGAATTCGCACGTCTCTCTTGAAGGACATGGAATTGCTGTGCATTCCGCCCATCATGCGACTTCCGCGCGCTTCATATACTTCAACCGTAAACCCGTGTCCGCCGCCATGCCAACCGGGGAGAGTATCAGCGTCATCGTACCGGCAATACACGGAATCTCTCCGGCCGCCCTGGTGGCCCATGCCCATACCCATGCCCCAGGAGCTGTCCGGGAAATCGCACCAACTAGTACTGTCGCGATGGTGGTAAATCCTGGTTGTATCGCCGCTGTGCATGCCGCCGACCCATCCACCGGACCAGCCCCACGTATGCGTGCTGTCGCGCCACGTTTTACCATCAAGTTCCCATACGCAGATGCCCTCCGGGGTCATGTACGTCATTAATCCGCCGGTTACCGTAACCTTATCACCATTGTCGGGACGCGTTGCGCCGCTGGAAGGTTTGTACCAGGGCGGTCCAAAGTTAAGCTGGTAATCGGCTTTGCTATCCCCGTCGGTATCGAGGAAATATTGTCCCATGAAGCAGTTGGCAGTATCGATGATGACGGTTCCGCTCTTGGTGACTTCCTGTAGTGAATCACAATTTCCTCCCATACCCATACCGCCGTGGTCGTCATTTCCATGATTATTTCCACCTCCGCCACATCCGCCATGTTGAGCGAATGCTGCCATTCCTCCGAACAAGAGGATGAAAGCTGTAGCCGCAATAAGTGTAGGTGTTTTCATAAGTGTTGCTCCTTTCGTAATTGAACTGGTTAAACGATTTAGAAATCTCCGAGTATTCCGATTTGAACCGAGTTTGCGTAGTAATCGAAGAATGGGGTGTTCGATTGGTTTCTGACAAAGTAGTACGTCGTATAAACGGAAACCTGGTCAAGCATACCGAAGCCGGGGAATCCCTTCTCCCACCTGATCCAGGCCAGGAATTCCAGGTCTTTTCTTGCCTCTTCCGACTGCACGTCCGGATCGACTGCGATCACGGGATAGGAATACGTTTTATCGTACACCTCTGTTGACAGCGTGATTTTCATCGACAAGGGCATCAACTGTGTGAACGTTACCAAACCGCCGGGGCCTTCATAGCTGTAGGGATCATCGAAGAGCTCCTCCTCACCCAGGTAATCGACGGTGTTCCCGATGTACGATCGTCCGCGGTCGGCAAGGTTAATCCGATGTTCGTATTGAAACCTGATGCCGGCCTTCTCCCACAACGATTGTGCGACCCGAAAACGCACCACCGCCTGGTTGCTCGAAGGATTGTCGTACACGAGGTAATGCACGTCCTCGTTGCTTCCCGCGTAATGCCGGCGCATCCCGTTCCATTCATCCTCCATGTGGGAATTACCACCGATGTTATCACCACCGCCCATGCCGCCATGGCCCATCCCTCCGCCGGGCATTCCACCCCCGTCAGTGTTGTCGTTGTTTACAACGCTGAGTGACGAGTAGTTTTTCACGCCGTAATCCATGCTGAGGCGCACACTCGTGCGGGTCTGGAAAGAAATCGAAAAGGCCAGTGAGGCGTAGTGCTCGATATAGCTGAGATCGTTGAAATCCGGATACCGTCGCTGGCGAAGTTGGTATGATCCGGTGAGGAAACTCGTTTGCGTGAAGTTGTGCCGAACCCTGGCCCGACCCAACCATTGGGTGTAATCATAGTACGAATAGGAACTCCGGTCAAAACGACTGCTGGCTCCCGCGTACAAAGTGAGCGTGGTTACGGCATTGTCTTGCAGTTGCGCGTAGTACATCGCTCCCAGGTTGTGTACCGTGTAATTTCTTTCTGCGTAAGACTGGAACATGGAGCCATACCCGCTGTACTGCAAGAGCCAGTTCTCACCGGGTTCGTACCCAAGTTTTAACGAAGCGAGCCCGGCTCCGTCATTCGTGAAATTCGCGCTGCGAAAGAGGTTGTCGGAATAACCTCCGGCGACGGAAACCGAACCGTAGACCTGGGCCAGTGAAGCCGTGACCAGAAACATGTTCAGGGTCAGCAACATGACAAGAATTTCCACTGTTCTTTTCATCGCATGTGCCTCCATGAACCCGAGCGTCGCTTGTTGCCGACTCCCATGCCTTCGCACCGGTTGTCGTTTATTCCATCACCGTCCATGTCAATGAAATGATCCCGCATCCGCTGGTGCGCCTCCTTGTGTTCTCCCTTGTGCTCCATTTTCCCTTGTTCCATGCGATCGTCGATACCATCTCCGTTTTCATCGATGAAACCCCGGAATTCCATTCTTTTTTCGTTTTTAACCTGGGACTTTTTCATGTCCACCTTTTGCTGGTGAACCTTCTTTCCCGACTGCTCTCCGGCACCCTTACGTTCCTGGGCCAATCCGGAAGACGCAAAAAGAACAACTCCCAGTGCTGAAGCGAAGAGAAGTCGCGCTATGTAGCGAAACCGTTTCATTTTTGGATTGATCCCGCTTGCCGACGCGAGTGATGTGCTCCATCATGTCCTTGCTGTCCATCATGACCACGCCGGTTACCGCGTCCGCAACGCCCCATGTGACGATCATCATTCCGGTCGTAATCGCGCCGATGCATGCGCCTCCGCTCATTCTGCCTGTCGCACACACCGTCGCCGTCTTCGTCGATGTAATTCTGGCCCACGTGGTCTTGATTTGCTGGAGAGGATAACTCCGTCTTTGTTTTATCCTGATTCATCTGAGCTTTGTCCTGCGCATTCGCCTGGAGTGCCAATCCGAGCGCTATCGCGACAAGGAACAATGTAAACGATGTCTGTTTCATGGTACCGTGTCCTTTTATGTATGCTTCGTCCAACTTCATGACCTTCTCACATGACGGAAAATCGTGCCAAAACCTAAATCGTACAAAATGAGCCGAAAAGCACTGTTTTGGATGGCATACAACGTTGGCTTCGGCAAATCCGTCGAGATGACTCGGCAAAATTGTCGACAAACAACTGAAAACTGATTATTGTCGGGGGAGTGCGATGAAGAGAAAAATGGATGAACCGTTACAAGCCCAGCTTTCCCATCTTGTACCGGAGATTGCGTTCGGAAATCCCCAGCAGGCGCGCAGCCTGGACCTGGTTGCCGTTCGTCTCATCCAGTGCCCGGCGTATCATGGATTTTTCAATTTCCGCCACCGTTTGTTTCAAGTCCCCAAGAGGAGGTAACGTGGATGGTTCCGTGCTTTCATTCCCCATTTCGGGAGGAAGGTCGGAGGTGGTGATGAGGTCGCCGCGCGTCATCACGACCGCTCGCTGAATGACGTTCTCCAGTTCACGAATGTTGCCGGGAAAATCATACCGCAGGAGCATCTCCATGGCTTCGCGCGAGATGCCCTGCACCTCTTTCCCGGTCATTTCACCGTACTTCCGGATGAAATGATGCACGAGGGGTGGAATATCGACCTTGCGTTTGCGAAGAGGTGGGATAAAGATGGGTACTACGTTGAGACGGTAAAACAAGTCTTCACGGAATTCTCCCTCGCGAATGAGCTCTTCCAGATTCCTGTTCGTAGCCGCCACGATACGGACGTTCAGCTCGATTGTCTCATCGCCGCCGACCCGCTCGATCGTTCCAAACTGGAGGGCCCGCAGAAGCTTTACCTGTACCTGGGGCGGGATATCTCCAACCTCATCAACAAACAGCGTTCCCCCGTTGGCTTGCTCGAATTTTCCGATCCGTTGGCGGTCCGCACCGGTGAACGAACCTTTCTCGTGACCGAAGAGCTCGCTCTCCAGCAGTGTTTCCGGGAGAGCCGCGCAATTGACCACCACGAACGGTTTATCCCTCCGGTTGCTGGCGTGGTAAATGGCGCGAGCGATCAGCTCCTTACCCGTTCCGCTTTCCCCCCGGATCAAGACCGTGGCGTCGCTGGCGGCCACGCGCGCGGCGGTGTTCAGCACTTCTTCCATTTCACCGCTCTGAGACACAATTCCTTCGAACGAGTATTTCTTTTCGAGTTGCTTGCGAAGTTCGCGGTTTTCCCGCACCAGGTGCGAGCGTTCGATTCCCCGCCGAACCAGGATGAGCAGCTCGTCGAGATCCACGGGCTTCTGGATGTATTCGAACGCGCCCGCTTTCATGGCTTCAACCGCGTTCTCGACGCTCCCGTAAGCGGTCATGATGATCACGGGAATATCCGGGTTGATGGAATGGACTTCCTTGAGAAGTTCCAACCCGCTGAGATCGGGCATCTTGAAATCCGTGCAAATCACATCGACCGTGTGGGTCCTGACCCACTCCAACGCTTCTGTCCCGGAGCCTGCGCTTTTCGTTTCATATCCCTTCTTGCGCAGGAACCCGGCCAGCGATTCGCGCTGGGCTTTCTCGTCGTCAACAATAAGCACGGTCAATTTCATGGCATACCTTTCTTCGTGTTACCATCCGTATGATGCGCCTTCAGCGCTTTCGATTCTTTCGTTCCATTTCAACCTTCGGCCGGGCTGCCGGTCCTTCGCGGAAGAGTGATAACAAACTCCGTCCCCGTTCCTTCTTCGCTCTCGACAGTGATGTCGCCGCCATGTTCGCTGATGATCTGGTGGACGATGCTCAAGCCCAACCCCGTCCCCGCCGACCTGGTGGAAAAATAGAGGTTGAAAATTTTCGATATGTGTTTCGCCGGGATTCCCTTCCCCGTGTCTCGCACGGTGATGACCACCCGGTCGCGTTCCACCGCGCCGGTAACGTCAATCCGGTCACCGTGCGCGCAGGCTTCGATAGCGTTTTGCACAAGGTTGAGAAGCACCTGCTGCATACGGTTCACGTCCACGGTGATATCGCCATCCCGGAGAACGGTGAGTTCGAGGTGAACACCGGCGTGCGCGGCCTGGCTTTCAAGTGCCTTGATTTCCGATTGGAGAAGTTCCCGCAGCGAAACCCGGCCGAGGGTCAGCGGCCTGGGACGCGCGAACTCAAGGAATTGCTGGATGATCTCGTTTACGCGCTGGACTTCCTGCCGCACCGTCTGAACCAGCTCGTGAAATTCCTCCTCGTCTTCCCTGGGCGAAAACTCGTGTGCGAACCGCTGGGCAATGACCCCAATGGCATTCAGGGGATTTCGTATTTCGTGCGCCACGCCGGCGGCGAGTTCTCCCATGGCGCTCAGCTTTTCCCTGCGCTGCAATTCCTCCTGTACGCGCCGCTGTTCGGTAAGGTCCTTGATCACGGCCACAACCGTGTTGACGCCGCCATCCGTGTCGTGAATGATGGAAGTGCTGATACCGGCGATGATATCCCTTTCGCCGAGCGAATACGATCGCTCTTCGTATTCGATGGGCTTCCCCGTGCGCAGCGTTTCTTCGATGCTGGAAGTGTCGGGAATGACGGCACGGCAGGTCTTGCCCAACACCGAGTCCGAATTCACACCGAACAGCTTTTCAGCCGCCTTGTTGAACACCAAGATCTTGCCCGTGTTGTCTGCCGCGACCACGCCGTCCGCCATGTTGTCCAAAACGCGGTCCGTATAACTGCGAACCACGCGATGTTCCTCCTGAAGGATCTGGTACCGCTGCCGCACGAGAAGAAAACCGAAGGCCAGGCCGCCCAGTACCACGACAATGAGTGCCATAACGATCATGCGGTTGCGCCCGCGAAGAAGAATCGCCTGCGTACGTCGTGTCGAAAGCCCGATGCGAGTAAGCGCGAAGAATTCTCCTTCAATGTACAGGGGACGCACGACCTCCAGGACCTCCCGCCCCTGGTACGTAACCTGATGCGCCAAAAGCGTGTCCCCGGCCAGGGCGGGCTGCAGAAACGGATCGCCCCCGATGGAGCTCATTTCCTTCACTCCTCGGCTGGCGGAAATAATCCCGTACTCGTCCTGGAGCACGACGTATTCTATCTGGGGGTTTCGCCCAATATCCTGGATGTACCGGCCCAACCCGATACGTTTCCGGAAGCGGAGAATATGCTCGGCGTTCAACCCGGCCAGGATGAAGCCGGAGCGGTGTGGTCTCCTGAATGCCACAAGATACTGCCTCCTGCCCACAACGGGATTGTTCCATGTTCCCAAATCGACCCATTCCTTTCCGTCCCGGTTCACTACCTGGATAGAGTCCAGCAGTTCTTGATGAAGGAGTGCATCCCGGGTGACGCCGGCGACAGAGGATATGATGATCCGTCCGTTTCGGTCTCCCACGGCCAGGAAATCCACGTCCGCCCGTTCCACGTGGCGCTTCAGAACCGGGCCCGTCAATGCCCCGAATTGCTCCAGATCCGATACATGGGCGCATACGATCACGAGTTTTTCCGTCAGGAGACGCTGGAACTCGTTCGAGGACAACAGGTTGATCTCGCTGGCCGTGTTGAGGGCTTCGATGAGCGTTGCGCCTTCCGCCTCCAACGACGACCGGAGGTCCCGCCGGCTTTCCTGGAGTTCGTTGTAACCGAACCAAACCATAAGAACGGCGAGCACGATGATGCCGACAAGAAGGAACTTGACGGGACGAGAAAGCGACTGCGGAAACATCTTCATGACACGGAATTGAGATGGATGCCCATACCGGCTAACTATCTTCGTAGTTTTCCGGGACGAGATTTCGCTCGACGATTTCAATCACGATATGCAGAACCTTGATGTGCAATTCCTGGATACGATCCGCCGTTTCACCCGGCACGACGAGAGGAAGATCGACCAGCTCCGCGAGCTGTCCACCGCCTTTGCCCAGCAACCCGACGGAAATCATGCCACGTTTTTTCGCCTCCGCGACAGCGTTAATCACGTTCGGCGAATTCCCGCTCGTGGAAATGGCGAGAAGGACGTCATTCCCTTTGCCAAGCGCTTCGACCTGGCGCGAGAAGACGTACTCGAAGCCGTAATCGTTGGCTGTGCAGGTGATGTGGGCGGGATCGCTCAGCGCCAGGGCCGGAAGCGGTTTGCGGTCCTTGCGGTACCGACCGCTGAATTCTTCGGCAAAATGCATGGCGTCGCTCATGGATCCGCCGTTTCCGCAGGCAAGCACCTTCCCGCCGGACAAAAACGCTTTTGTTACGGTATCGGCGAAGTGCTGGATCGCATCGAGCAGGGCCGGATCGCCGCGCAGGAGAGCGAGGACTTCTTCCGCATCTTTTAGTGACCGTTCGATGGTTTCCCGGGGAGATTCAGTCATGGAATTTCAACTCCTTCAAAAAGTAATGGGGAAGCACAATCGCGCCTCCCCAACGATAACCAGCCGCGGTGATTACTGCAATACGTCGAGCTGGAGTTTCTCCAGCCGTTTCGCGGAATCTTCCTCGATTTCCCGGTGCAGCGAATTCCCGTTCGCGTCCATGGTCACGATGGCGGGAAACTCCTTCGCCTCGTACACCCACATGGCTTCCGGAATGCCGAACTCCTCGAGGAAATACACGCCCTTGACATCCACCAGCGACTCGGCGTAGTACTGGGCCGCACCCCCGATGGCATTGAGATAGACGGCGCCGTGCTCCTTCAACCCGTCCAGGGTTTTCGCTCCCATGCCGCCTTTCCCGATCACGGCCCTGATCCCGAATTTCTTGATAATCTCGGCCTGGTACGGCTCCTCCCTGATGCTCGTTGTCGGACCCGCCGCCTTCACCTGCCACTTGTCGTTCTCGTCCTTGATCATGACCGGCCCGCAGTGATACAGCACGCCGCCGTTCATGTCCACCGGCGCGTCGTGATCCATCAGGTACTGGTGCAGAGCGTCCCTGCCCGTGAATATCGTTCCGGTAATGAGCACTACGTCTCCAACCTTGAGGGAGCGAATCTGTTCCTCGCTGATCGGAGGCGTCAGGGTGATTTCCCGGCCCGTGCGGGGAATACTTTCACCCGCCGCCATCCGCTTGGGTTTTTCGGCCCGGAATCTCCAACCCGTAATGGCGCCGCTGATCGGATCGATGCTGATGACCTGGCGCCGGTAGGCCCAGCAGTCATACGCTACCGACACGAAGAACGAGGCAGGTAAGCGGTGGTACTTGCCGATCTTACACCCCAGCAACGTAACGGCGCCGCCGAACCCCATCGTGCCGATGTTCAGCGTATTGGCTTTCTCGACGATGTACGATTCCATCTTCGCCAGCTCGGGATCGGGGTTGATGTCGCGGCAGTCGCGGAAAAGCTGTTCCTTGGCGCAGGCGTAGCTGCTGGTGCGGTCGCCGCCGATCCCGACGCCGAGGAATCCCGCCGAGCATCCCTGCCCCTGGGCCTGCCAGACCGCATGCAGAATGCATTTCCGGATTCCCTCCAGGTTGCGCCCGGCTTTGCCGAGGTGATCGAGATCCGCGGGGAGCGAATACTGAATATTCTTGTTCTCGCATCCGCCTCCTTTGAGGATGAGACCCACTTCAATCTCATCCTTTTCCCACTGCTCCCAGTGGATGACGGGGACGCCGTCGCCCAGGTTGTTGCCGCTGTTTTTGCCGGTCAGCGGGTCCACCGCGTTGGGACGGAGTTTGCCCAGGCGCGTTGCTTCCGCCAGCGCCCATTCGATATCCTTGCGAATAGCAATTTGATTCGTGCCTACCGGACAAAAAATGCGAAAGGTCGGCATACCGGTATCCTGGCATATCGCGCCCGTATTTTCACAGGCCATGTCGATGTTCCTGGTAATCGTGGCCAGGGCAACGGCGGCGCGGCTTCCGGGTGCCTCCACGTCGATTTTCGCTGCCATCGCCTCCCGTACATCAACTGGAAGGTTGGTTGAGGTCTCGATAATGAGATCGAGCATACTTTGCCGAAAATGTTCCATGACCAGTCCTCTGTTTAATCCAATGAAATGCTGCGGGTATGTACCCCCAGATTAAAATTCTACCGATTTTCCCTGACAAAGACAAAGAAATACGGCTCCACGTCAGTTTACCGGCTGGCCCCGCCTTCCTCCACCCTTTTTCCATGCCGTACCATATAGAGGCCGATGGTGAGAGCCAACCCGTGGTACATGGGCTCGATACCGAACGGATACGCAGGACTGTCCATCGATCCGTTTATCACTCCAATGATGAAAGCTAAAAATGAAACGCCCGAACCCAGGATCATGGCGCAGAACGTCCAACCGGAGGAAAGTCTCCAGCGCGGGTAGTAGGCGGTCAGCAGCGGCAGAAGCAATCCCGGGATGAACACCGTCCCCAGCACGTACCACAGGTTCACGATGGACGGCACCAGGAGAACGGCCCCCACGGACACGAGGCCGGTAACCGCCGCCCCTGCCTGTGTATAGCGGTTCAGGAGCCGTTCGGACGAAACCCGCCGCAACTTGCCCACGATATCCCGACCCAGCGTCATGGCGCTGATTAACGTAAAGGCGTCGGTCGTGGACATTACCGTGGCCAGCATCCCGAGATAGAAAATCCCTTTCGCGACCTCGGGAAGCACGGCTTCCGCCAGGGCGGGGTACGCCATGGCCGGGGTGGAAAGATCCGGAACGAGTACGCGGGCATAAAGGCCGCTAAGTGTTGTGATCGTATCGAACACCATCCAGAACACGACCGACAGCACAATCCCCCACCGGGCCGTCTTCGCATTCCTCGCGGAATAAGTGAACTGGTGAAACGGCGGCGCCACCAACGTCCAGAGGGCGATAAAAAACCAGACAACCATGTACTGGACGGACTTTCCGCCGGTCCACGTCATGTGCGATGCGGGAAGAGCGTCGAAAAGCTTTTCCAATCCCCCAAACTCTTTGGTAGCGAAAACCAGAATGAGAAAGAACCCGGTGAACATGAGCAGGAACTGAAGCATGTCCGTTTTCACCACCGCCCTGAAGCCGCCCCACGACACGTACACGAGCACAACGCTGGTTCCCGCGATAAGCGCCCATAGCAACGGCCATCCCGTGACCACCTGAATCAATACCGCCAGCATCAAAAAGTAGGGGGCGGGAGAGCTGACAAACCAGGCGAGGATTGATCCTGCGATCCCGCTCTTGAGATCGTAGGTTTGATACAACTTGTCGGGAATGGAAACAAGGTTGGAGTTTCGCACTTTCTCAGCAAAAAATATCGCGAAGATGATGGCAAACAGGTAGTACGGCACACCAAACACGATGATATTCGATAACCCGAAGCGGTAGGAATACTCGCCGACTCCAAGGACGCCGCCGTACCACGTTGAAACGAGTGACGCGACAAACAATGGCAGGGTCAGCGTACGCCCACCCAGTAAAAAAGAACTGACAGTCGTACGGGAGCCCGATGAACCCCGGAGCCCCAGGTAGAAAAGAGTGCCAAGATATGCAACTACGAGCGCCCAGTCGTACAGCGATAACGTCATCGTTTCCTTTGCCAGTTTTTACCTCGCGACATGTTCCCCCGAGGCTAATTAACACATTGATTCTCGCAATTCCCAACTCCCGGCGCCCCCCAAACAAGGAAATACACGAATAAAGAGACAGCTTTACGGATAAAGGATGAGTTCCGGATACTTTTCGATCAATAACTTTAAATATTCATGTCCAATAAATTTGCAAAGGTAAATCCTGATATGTAAATTTGTCAATAGCAAAGGAGCATGTATATGGCTTACAAATCAAAAATCCGTCAAGCAGCCAGAATGGCTGACCTCACGTTCGAACTCCTGGCCAACTGCCAGGAGAAGCAGGAGCGAATCGCCCAGAAACTGAACCTGACAACGTCGGAATTCCGTTGTCTCAAAGCCTTTGATGCAGATGCCAAGATGCCGATCAAAGACATTGCCGGCAAAATGGGTCTGACGAGCAGTCGCCTTACGCGCATCATCGACAGCATGGAAAACAAGGGCCTGGTCCGTCGCTTACCGGACAAAACGGACCGTCGGGTTATCCTCGTTTCCCTGACTGCGAAGGGTCGCGAAATCTCCGCCAAGCTCAACGACCAGAACGTCAAATTGCACGACGAGATTCTGGCCAACATTCCCGCGGAGTCTCGCGACGCTGTTGTCGCAGCGATGGAGAAACTGCGTACGGCGCTCGCTGAGTGGCTTATCACCTGAGCTGACGCTTTCCATCTTTCTTCTTTTCTTGCCCGGGGGGTGGGCAACCGCATCCTGAAAAGTCGATTTTTGCTTCAAACAAATTCCTCAACTCAATATCCGCAGTGTCCACACCCCCTCTTTTCTTTTAAAAAATATTACATGAAGTATTGACAATAAGTTTTTTCCTGGTTATGTTTATGACTGACCGGTCAGTATAAAATAGGTGAGAATGACTTGATTTCAATCTTTAATTACTTTCTTGAAACGATACTCCCCATCGCGTACGCACTGGTGACCCTCGCTTACGGGCTCGCGTTCTTCCGGGACAACACGTATGCCGCGGGATGGAGAACCCGGCTGCTCATCATCACTCTCATCGCACACTTCCTGTACATTGGTTCGCACACCGCCGAGTACTCCCGGTGCATGGTCACGACACCGTTCGAGATCATGTCCCTGATTGCATTTACCATCACGGCAACGTACGCGTACATCGAATACCGCACCAGGTCCAGGGAAACCGGGGTCTTCATGCTGTTCGTGGCCTTCTTGTTCGTTGTCGTCTCATCGGTCATGACGCGCATGCCCAGCGTCCCGAATCCCGTGCTGGAAGACAACACGGTAGGCATCCACGTCAGTACCGCCATTTTCGGGTACGGCGCCCTTGCCATTTCCGCCGTGTACGGCGTCCTCTTTCTCATTTTGTACCGCAACATCCGGCGTAACACGTTCGGACCGTTTTTCAAGCATCTTCCAAGCCTTGAATCGTTGGAAAAACTCAGCGTCGTAGCCGCCGCCATCGGGTTGACGTTCCTTACCGTGGCTATGCTGGTTGCCATGATCTGGCTCCCGGATGCGATGCCGAATTTCTCGTACGCCGATCCCAAGCTGGTGATCACGGCGCTTGTCTGGCTGTTGTACGCCGCTGTTCTGTTGTCCTACTATGTGTTCAGGATCGACAGCCGGAGGGTCATGCAGCTCTCTGTATCCGGCTTTCTGCTCGCCCTCTTCAGCATGACCGTCATCAACCTCTTTTTCAGCACATTCCACCGCTTCATATGAGGAAACGTAACACGGCAGACATCCCTCGTCCAGAACACCATCCCGGCTCGTGATCATGACCATTTACGCCGTCGGCATCAACCACCACACAGCTCCCGTTGAAATCCGTGAGCGGTTCGCGCTCTCAAGCGACGAGATCTCTACTGCTTTGCGTACGCTCCACGACGGCCTGCTGAAGGAAGCGTTTATTCTCTCCACGTGCAATCGCACCGAGTTGTATGGCGTTCCTTACGACGACGTGGAAACCGACGGCTACGTACTCCAGGATTTCCTGCGCAATCTCAAGCCTGAAATCCAGGTCGAAGACAAATACTTCTTCAAGTTTTTTACGTGCGGCGCGGCCAGTCACCTCTTCAACGTCGCTGCCAGCATCGATTCCCAGGTCCTGGGCGACGTACAGATTCTCAAGCAGATCAAAGACGCGTACGAGCTCTCTCTGAAAGAAGGCGCCGCCGATACAATTTTGAACACGCTTCTTCACTACGCGCTCCGCGTCGGGAAACGGGTACGGGCGGAAACCAGTCTCGGTATCGGCGCGATATCCATCAGCTACGCCGCCGTTCAACTGGCCGGGCGGATTTTCGACAACATCCAGCAAAAACAGGTGCTCCTGATCGGTATGGGCGAGACCGGGCTTCTCACCGCCCGGCACTTTGCTGACCGTGGTGTGCAGCGATTCATGTTCACCAACCGTACGCGCAGTCGCGCCGAAGAAATCGCTCCGAAGTTCGGAGCCGACGTGGTGGATTTTTCCGCGTTTCCCGATACCCTCAAGGAAGTCGACGTGGTCGTTACCGCCACCAGTTCGCCGGAGGTTCTCATTACCCGGTCCATGATCAAGAACAGCATGAAAGGACGCTACAACCGGCCCCTGCTCGTGCTCGACATCTCCGTTCCCCGGAATGTCGATCCGGCGGCAGGATCGGTGGGCAACGTGTTCCTGAACGATATCGACGCCCTCCAGGGAATCGTGGATCACAACATCAGCAAGCGAAAAAAGGAACTGCCCAAGGCCGGAGCCATCGTCTCGGAAGAGTTGATGCGCTTCTTCATATGGTACAACTCCCTCGAAGCAACACCGACCATCCAGAAGATCCGGGAAAAATTCGAACGCGTCCGGCAAAACGAGCTCGAACGGTTCCGGCACCGGATCGACGAAAACTCGTTCGAAGCTGTCGAGCTTCTCACCCACCGGATCCTCCAAAAGATCCTGCACCCCACCATGAGATCGCTGCGGATACAGACGGAGGACGTGACGTCGTTGAACATGACCGTCCAGGTGTTGCGAGAGGTCTTTGATCTCGACAACGAGGCGGCGGAGGCCGACGACAAACCTGTGAAAAAAACTCCTCCCGGTGAAGACAATGACCATTGACGCCATCAAAATCGGTACCCGCGGCAGTGAGCTGGCCCTGTGGCAGGCCCATTACGTGCGCGATACCCTCCAAGCGAAATTCCCCGGACTCGACGTCGTGATCGTCGTAACCAAGACCAAGGGTGATAAAATTCTCGATGCACCCCTGGCGAAGATCGGCGACAAGGGCCTGTTCACGAAAGAGATAGAAAATCTCCTCCTCGACGGTACGGTCGATCTCGCCGTACACAGCCTTAAGGATCTTCCCACGAGCGTACCACCCGGCCTCCATATCGCCGCGGTGACACACCGCGAGGAAGCGCACGACGTTTTCATCGGCCGCCATGTCAGCACCGTTGACGAACTTCCCGAGGGAGCGGTCATCGCTACAAGCAGCCTGCGTCGAAAAAGCCAGCTCCTGCATTACCGGCCCGACCTGAACATCGTGGACGTGCGGGGCAACCTGAACACGCGCATGAAGAAATTCGACTCCTCCACGTGGGACGGCATGATCCTGGCCTACGCGGGAGTGAAGAGGTTGCGCATGGAACACCGCATCAGCCAGGCGCTGCCCATGGAAATCATGCTCCCCGCGGTGGGACAAGGCGCCCTGGGCATCGAAACCCGGAAAAACGACGAGCGGGTACAATTTTACGTGAAGAAACTCGACCACCGCGCGACACACGCCTGCACGAGGGCCGAACGCGCATTGCTCAGGACCCTGGAAGGCGGGTGCCAGATCCCGATCGGCGCTTTCGCCCGTATACGCAAAGGCCGCGTTTACCTCGATGCAGTGGTCGGAAACCTGGACGGGACTCTCTTGCTGGACGCGCACGGGTCGAGCCTGCCGGAGAACAGCGCAGAGCTGGGACGCCGTCTCGGGCGAAAACTGCTTGCGAACGGCGCCCGTGAAATCCTGGAAGAAATTCGCAATGGGTGACGCCGACATCATGGAAACACTGCCGCTGGCAAAACGGAAAAGGCACTACATCCTGGACGTCGCTTCCAGGCTCTTCTCCCACCTGGATTTCCACCACGTGTGCATGGAAGACGTGGCCCGGGAAGCACGCATCGCCAAGGGAACGTTGTACAATTACTTCAATTCCAAGGAAGAGCTGTATTTC
>JALUUP010000118.1 GCA_027021285.1 Bacteroidota bacterium
TTTCCGCTCATTGAGGGACCTTTTTCGGAATTCCATGGAAGCCGACAGGTAATATGAGAGGTATCCCATGATCACGCGCGCGACATTCCCCGCGGTAGCCGTCCTCGCTGTCGTCATATTCTTCGACACCGCGGCGCAGACAGCAGGGCCCTTTCTCTTCGGAGCCTACCACGTCCCGGACAGTCTCCTCGTTGCGCCGCTTACCGGGGGCTTTCGCGCTTTCCGCGACACGTCGGACGCCCGCACAGCGCTCGAATCCGCGCGGAGGAGAGGCGTTCACCTGGTCATCCAGCTTGCCGGGGGGCGCAGCCGGTTCCAGAACCCGGACAAATCCTTTTCTCTTGCCCTGTACCGTCGGAGGCTGGAGCGTTTCAGGGATTTTGACTTTGCGCCGTACGTCAGGGACGGTACCATCTTCGCTCACGGGTTGTTCGATGAGCCGCAGGATCCGACGAACTGGAACGGCCGCCCGGTCCCGTATTCCGTCGTGGATTCCGCCGCCGCGGTGAGCAAGGAGTTGTTTCCATCCGTGCCCACAACGATAGGCGCGCCGGCGAGCTGGCTCGCGGGTGGAGCGCCGTATCGCTGCCTGGATTTCGCGCAGCCTCCATATACGCTGAAACGCGGCGACTTCAACCAGTGGATGATGAACGAGATCGAACAGGCCCGGCGGGCGCGATTACGTCTGATCTTCGGGTTGAACGTGCTCATGGGCGGAGTGAACCGCGCTCCCCTGACGGCGGAACAGGTGCGCGTGTTCGGCGCGGCCCTGGCCGCGGTACCCGATGCGGAAGGGCTTCTTCTGTGGAAGTGGGATTCCGCCTATTTCTCCGATCCGGGAATCGAGGCGGCGCTCGATTCCATTTACGCCGTCGTGAAGAGCCGTCAACCGCGGCCGTTCGCGTGGAAACCGTTCTTTACGCTCGATTCCGCCGAGGGCCTGTCTTTTACCGTCGGTACGGTGCCGCTGGTTGATGGCGGTGTGCCGGTGCTCAACATCACGAGGGATGGAGAAATCCTGCTTGGCTACTCCGGCGGTCCGGGCGCGTCCGGCGCGTTCCTGGTTCGGGACAACGGCAGGACTTACGACCCCGCTCCCCGTCCGAACCGCGGTCCGGACGGGGGCTTCATCTACCTGCCGGACGGGCGCATTCGCTTCGTGACCGAGGAAATGGCGCCGGGTTCAACGCCCCGGAGACGGAAGAGCCGCGTGGTCAGTTTCATTTCCACGGACGGAATGGGCTGGCGCCGCGAACCGGGCATTCGCTACCAGCCCGGAGCGGCGGATGATTCGATTTCCAGCGTGGTTTCCGTTATTCAGCTCGCGGATTCCATGTGGCGCATGTACTACGTGGGAGATTTCTATCGCACGAACGGCATCCGCACCGCCGTCTCGACCGACTGGGGATGGAACTGGACGGCAGAGTCGCACGGGAATATTCTGAAGAAAGGCGACGTGGATCCGTACCCGGTGTACCTGAGCAACGGGTGGATACGCCTGTACTTCCGGACAGGGTTTGGCGCGCCAGGGGAGACAGACATGGGCAAGGCGGGCGTCGCTTGCAACGACAGCCCGGATGGTTTGCATTTCGACACCTTGAAAACGCGCTTGCTTATTCCGGACAGCATGGGAGTGGCCGCTTTCAATCTCGATCCGGCGGTGATTCGTTTTCCGAATGGCGATGTTGCGTGCTATTTCGGCGCGGCGCCTCTTCCCGGATCGCCGGGTCCGGGAAGGCTCTACGTGGCCTGGGCTCAGCGGATGCCTTCCGCAGTTGAAAGTGCGCCGGTTGGAAGTACCGGGTTCGAACTCTATCAGAATTACCCCAATCCCGTGACCTGCGCGACGGGGTACAGGACCACGGTGCCATACACGGCGCCGGGAAAAGGCGATGTACGAATCGTGGTGTACGACGCGCTGGGAAGGACGACGTTGAAAGTAGAAAGGAAAAGGGGAGTAGTCGGGAGAGCGGCTGTCATGCTTGACTTGTCGGGCCTGCAGCCGGGAGTGTATTTTTATCGTCTCGAAACCGCGGAAGGTACGAAGGTGAGGAAGATGATCGTTATCAAGTAATAAACAGGCGAGGTGAGAGGTAACAGGAACTGGCGAATAAAACGACGGGAAAGCGTGGCGGGTGAATGTACGAAACCTGGATTCCCGCTTTCGCGGGAATGACTGGCGATGGACGTGATTTTAGATTTTATTCGGGATTGTCAGATAACAGGTGGCTTATTAGGATTTGTAGGAGGTGTCTTCTTACCCCGAAAATGATGACAGACGACGGGGAAGTGTAGCGGGTGAATGTACGAAACCTGGATTCCCGCTTTCGCGGGAATGACTGGCGATAGACGTGATTTTAGATTTTGTTCGGGATTGTCAGATAACAGGTGGCTTATCAGGATTTGTAGGAGGTGTCTCCTTGCCCCGAAAATGATGACAGACGACGGGGAAGTGTAGCGGGTGAATGTACGAAACCCGGATTCCCGCTTTCGGGGGAATGACAGGCGATGGACGACGGAAAGGATTTTACCGCCAGGGAAGCAAAGAAAGGAATACTGTACTCACCACGTTTTTGGCGTAATAGGAGGGGAAAACGTTCCAACGTATTAACGTGCTAACGTTCTAACCTTATCCACACATCCGCTCTTACGCAATAATCGAAAACCCAAAATCCTAACACCTAACACCTAAAACCCCGTTCCTACATCTCCACGAACGGCGCCGAGATACCGATGAAGAAGTTCCTTCCGTCCCGGAAGTGATTCAATCTCCAGGCGACGTCGAGGCGGAACATGAGGAAAATGTTGTCGATGCCGAAGCCGGCTTCCAGGTAGGGCAGTCGCGCGACGCGCACCGGTACGGTCTGGAGGTCGTGCGACGACCGCGTCATATCCGTCCAGCCCGCGTTTCCGAATACAATTAGCCCGAGCCCGCTGGATCGCAGAAAGGGAATCCCCAGCTTCCGCCAGATGACATCGTCGAAATCGTGCTCCACGAACACCTCGGCAGCGCGATCGCCGGAGAATTCCCGGAAATCGAGGGCCCGGAATCGAAACCGCGTCGAGGTATAATTGGGAACGGCCTGGAGGTTCCATACGGCTTGTGTCGGTACTGCGCCGGTGGAATACACGCTGCTCATGCGGTAGGTGGTGACACCCCACGCGCCAAATGAAATCCCGCCCCGTATGCCGGACACGATCTGTGTAAACGTGAAGTCTCCGCCGAGAAGGCTACGGTCGGCTATCCGGATACCGGCATTGAAGAAATGCTGTGTAGGAGCACCGCCGAGGCGTCGTATTTCACCCGCATTGTCGATGTAGTCGCGGGTGTCGAGCGTGAGATCGATAACGATCCGGTGCAGACGGCCCGGGTTGACGGCGGGGTTGTCGCGAAACGACCGGTCGCGGGAAAAAAGGCTCCAGTCCGCGTTGACGTTCGCGTTTTCGTATTGCCGCTGCTCCCAGCCCACTGAAGC
>JALUUP010000119.1 GCA_027021285.1 Bacteroidota bacterium
TGGGACGGGAAGTCGATTGTGTACCGTGCGAATCATCCCGAAGGAGCTAAAGAACTGGCTGCGTATGAAGATATCGTCAAGGAACATCTTGTCCGCCCGACACGACTGGAGATTTTCACGATGGACGCAGACGGGAAAAACCAGAAACAAATTACCGACAACGGCAAGGCCAATTTCGCGCCATTTTTCCACCCGGACGGTCAGCGAATTATTTTCTCGTCCAATCTCGCCGATCCTAAAGGCCGGAATTTCGACCTGTTTATCATCAACACGGATGGCACGGGGTTGGAGCGTATTACCTATTACGAATCCTTCGACGGGTTTCCCATGTTCACCCGCGACGGCAAAAAGCTTGTCTTCTGTTCCAACCGCAACAACGCACAACCAGGCGAAACAAACGTATTCATCGCCGATTGGATAGACTGATATTCAAACATCAATGCTCTTACACGTGGGGAGAACCAGACCATGACAATTCAAAAACTCCTGATGCCGATCATCGCCATGCTGCTTCTTGCATCGGGATCGTTCGCACAGTCATTGCCACCTGTGCCCGCAACGACAAATGCTATATCCGCCAAAGACGCCGTGCAACATATCAGTTTCCTTGCTTCCGATTCGCTCGAAGGACGCGGCACCGGCACACACGCCCTCGACGTCTGCGCCGAGTACCTTGCCAGAGAATACGCGCATTTTGGTCTTCAACCGCTGGGCGAGAACGGTTCGTATATGCAATCGTTCGAGGTTGTAACGGATATCGAGCTCGGGCCCAACAACCATTTCAGCCTGACCAGGGACAACACTACGACGACGTTTACCGTTGACAAGGATTATCGGCCGATCGGCTTTACGACAAACAGCACGGTCTCAGGGCCAGTAGCGTTCGTAGGTTACGGACTCTCCGTCCCTACCAAGAACTACGATGACTTTGAAGGTATCGATGTCGCCGGCAAGATTGTGCTGGCCATGCGTTACCACCCCGAGTACAGCGACCCGCATTCCGGGATGGACAGTTACGCGGGATTGAGAAGCAAAGCCGCGTATGCCAGGGAGGCGAAAGCCCTCGCACTCCTGTTGGTCAACCCCGAACAAGAGCAGGATGAATTGGTGGAACTGAAGTTCGATAATTCCAGATCGCGTTCCGGCATCCCGATCATGAGCGTTTCGCGGAAGTTGGCGGAGGAGATTCTCAAGCCTACGGGAAAAACTCTTGCGGAACTTCGCGCACAAATCGATTCCACCATGCAACCAGCATCTATGAGCATCGATGGCACGAGTATTTCCTTGAGCACCGATGTCATCAACATCAAGAAAAACACGTCCAACGTGATCGCCGTTCTTCCCGGTTCCGATCCGGTCCTGAAACACGAGTACATCGTGGTTGGAGCACATTACGACCACCTCGGCTGGGGACAGGATGGGTCGTTGTATCGGGGAAAAACTCCTATGATCCACAACGGCGCGGACGATAATGCTTCCGGTGTATCCGGTTGCCTCGAACTCGCGGAATACTTTGCCAAGAACACACCCGGGCTTAAGCGCTCGCTGCTTTTCATCAATTTCTCCGGTGAAGAAATGGGATTGCTGGGTTCAAGGTGGTACGTCGATCACCCGACCGTTGATCTGAAATCCATCGCAGCGATGATCAACCTGGACATGATCGGCCGCATGGTGGACAGCACACACGAAATCAACGCGCAGGGAATCGGCACATCTCCCGTCTGGAAAAAGTTACTGGAAGAGGCCAACGAAAAGTACAATTTTTCCATCAAGTACATCCCGGACGGCACCGGCCCCAGCGATCATGCGTCCTTTTACAGCAAGAACATCCCGATCTTGTTCTTCTTCACCGGGCTACACAGCGACTATCATAAACCCAGCGATGACGTGGAAAAGATCAACGGCAAAGCGTTGGCGGATGTCATCAAGTTCACGTCGGAAATCATTCGCCGCATCGACAACATGGATTCGCGACCCACGTTCACCAAGGTCAAAACGCAAAAGAAAACCGTCAGCAGGTTCAGGGTGTATGTCGGTACCATTCCCGACTACGGAGCCGATGTGAAGGGATTCAAAATATCCGGCGTCAGCGATGGCAGCCCGGCGGAGAAAGCGGGTTTGAAAGGGGGGGATATTATCCTGAAGTTCGGCGATATGAAACTGCTGAACATTTATGATTACATGACTGCGCTCAGTCATTTCAAAGCCGGTGACGAGGTTCCGGTTTTAGTCAATCGGGGGGGGAAGAAAATCACTCTCACGGTCCACCTCGAAGGGAAATAACATTTAACGAAACAACCAGAAAGAGCGGGTTCTCCCGCTTTTTCTATTATTGGGGTCGGTCGCGGGACTGGAGATAACTCTGCAAGAGATGTACCGCAGCCAGCACATCGATGCGATGTTTTTCCCGGCGTTTTTTCTTCCCGACCCCGAGGTCGATCAGGGTTTGCTCGGCCATTTTCGATGTGAAACGTTCATCCCATTCCACAATTTCAATATCCGTCACGCGCCGTAACCGCTGGATGAACTGACTCACGACGCGAGTAAAATTTGAATCCGATCCATCCAGGTGTACCGGCATTCCAACGATAATCCTCGATACATGATATTCTTCAAGGACATCCTTTATGCGTTGCAGGGTATCCCGATTGTTGGGGATCGTTTTCAGTGGAGTGGCAAATATACCAAGCGGATCGGAGATTGCGAGACCGATTCTTCGCGAACCGAAATCGATAGCGAGTATGCGGATGGAATCTTGCAAAAGTACGATGCATGGATATGACCGTCGATCCCGACGCGTTACAGGCGTCTATACTTCGTCGTAACGCTCGACGGTCTTTATCCCTTTCACTTTCAGGATGCGGTTGATGATGTGATTGAGATGCTGAAGATCGCGGACGGACACGACGATACTTCCGAAAAAGCTGCCTTCCTTTGTATCGATGCTTACGGATCGAATGTTCGTGTTCCTGTAATTCGAGATCGCAAGCGAGATTTCGTTTAGAATACCGGGCCTGTCATCACCAATGACCCGGATCCCTGCCAGGTAGGTGGATTCACCGTTCTGCGGCCAGGCAACGGGGATCAATCGATCGGCAATCGTGGGATCAGAAACCGTCGCGTCGATCATCAGGTGTTCAATGTTGGCGCATTCACGCTGGTGTATTTTCAGCATACCGCCTTTCGTAATAAAGCCGATGATGTCGTCCCCGGGAATGGGGTTACAGCATTTGGCATACTCGAACTGCATGCTGGCTTCTTTTCCATCTATCAGGAACGATTGGCTGTCGCGCGCGGTACGTATGAAATCCTCGAATAATTCTTCCTTTTCCTTGGACTGCGACGCCGCCCCCGCTTCCTGTTCCATCAATCCTGTGTGCGCTTTTACAATCCGCTCGAACTCGAGATCTCCGTTTCCAAGAGCCACGAACATGAGATACGGTGTTTTGAATCCCAATTGCCGGGCTATACGCTCC
>JALUUP010000120.1 GCA_027021285.1 Bacteroidota bacterium
CTTCCCCTGAACTGGAAGCGGAGGCATTGCAGGATCTGGCCATGAAAAGCGAGAAAGTCCGGGTGCACCTCGCGGGAAAGACTGTTCGAAAAGTCATCACCGTGCCGGGGAAGATTGTAAACATCGTTGCTTCGTAGATCGAAATTGTTCCAATAGAAGAGAATTGCTTGAAGCTTTCTCTTGCCGCGTGTACCTTTCAGGAGCATTCGGTTCTTTTCTACAGACCTGATACGTCCATGAGCGCCACTCTCCTCATCCTGATTTCCATTCTTTCCCTCGTTACCGCGTACTTCACTTACGGGTCGTTCATTGCCCGTTGGTTGCATCTTTCGAACAAGAATACAACGCCGGCTCATACGCGCGCGGACGGGGTGGATTACGTGCCCACTAGCGCCCCAGTGCTGCTGGGACACCATTTTGCATCCATTGCCGGGGCCAGTCCTATCGTGGGTCCAATTATCGCAGTGACGTTCGGGTGGATACCGGCCATCTTGTGGATATTGATCGGCGGCGTCTTTTTCGGTTCCGTGCACGACTTCACATCGCTCGTGGCATCGGTACGCCACCAGGGGCGTTCGATTGGAGACGTCATCGAGGAATACATCGGCGTGACAGGCAAACGCCTCTTCATTCTCTTCAGCTTTGCCACGCTTGTCCTTGTCGTCGGCGTCTTCACCGACATCGTGGCCCGGACGTTTGTTTCCATTCCATCGGTGGCGACATCGTCCGCCCTGTTCCTCCTGTTGGCGGTGATTTTCGGCGTATCGGTGTACCGGATGAAGCTTCCGCTCCTTCCAACCAGCGTAGCGGGCGTGGTTGTCCTTTTTGCGTGCGTGTGGTTGGGGATGGAGTTCCCCATTCGCCTTGGATATGATGCGTGGGTGTACCTTCTTCTCGTGTACATCTTTGTCGCCGCGGTAACCCCCGTCTGGATTCTGCTTCAACCGCGCGATTACCTCAACAGTTTCCTGTTGTACGCCGTGCTGCTGGGTGGAGTGATCGGCCTGGTTCTGACTAATCCCGGAATAAAGATGGACGGTTTCGGAGGGCTGTATAATGAGAATCTTGGCTACATGTTTCCGATCCTGTTCGTCACCATAGCCTGCGGCGCTATCAGCGGATTCCACAGCCTGGTTGCATCGGGAACAACTTCGAAACAACTGAACCGGGAAACCGACGCGAAGCTGGTCGGTTACGGCGGGATGCTCATCGAAGTGTTCCTGGCAGTCCTGGCCTTGATCTCGGTCATGGTCTTAACCCGCGGTGAATACGAGCCGTTGATGAAGGAACACGGGCCGGTGTACATCTTCGCACACGGTATCGGGCGTTTTCTGACCACTCTCGGTTTTTCCGAGCACACCGGGATCACGTTTGTGTCGCTGGCGGTTTCGGCCTTCGCCCTGACCTCCCTGGACACGTGCACCCGTTTAATGCGCTTTCTCTTCCAGGAATTTTTCGAAAGCAAATCCAGGCCTGACAATAGTTTGCACACGAATCGATTCATTGGTACGAGTGTGGCGGTTTTCCTGGGGGGCGCGTTGACATTGAGCGGGCAGTTCTCCCAGGTTTGGCCCATCTTCGGCTCCGCCAACCAGCTCCTGGCCGCGCTGGCATTGCTGGCGGTGGCCGTATGGTTGTCCCGAAAGGGAATGAAGAACTGGTACGTCGTCGCTCCCATGGTTTTCATGTTCGCGGTAACCACCACCGCGCTCGCAACCCTTCTCGTCAAGAATTTCATTATCCAGAATTGGGTCCTGGCGATCTTGGCATTGTTGTTACTGCTTCTTTCGGTGATCCTTTTATACCGGGCGGTGGCGGTGTTGCGAAAACCCATCCATGACCAATCAACGAAAGCCGGAGCGGCACGATAATTCTCAGCCGGAGCGCTTTTTCAATACATGATATTTCAGTTTGTGCGTTCTCCGGGCGCACGTCCGCTATGTATGGCTAATCACCTGGCGTTTCACCTAGGTTCTGTGTTTATGTGCCAGACATTGACCGGCATGGAAGATTAAGCGTATTTTCAATCTTCACGCTCTTGTCACGGAGCACCCTTCCCACTCGCAATATCGCTGTATCACTGCATGAAAAAGGTTATGCCGAAAAAGAAACTGTTTGCCCGCATGCTGGACAAGGTGGAGATCGTCGGGAACGCCCTGCCGCATCCAGCCACGATTTTCGGAATCCTTGCCGTCCTGGTGGTCTTTGTATCCGCTATCACGGCGGCGTTTGACGTACAAGCAATCCATCCTGGGACGCGGGAAATCATTACAGTTCGCAATCTCCTCAGCGCGGAGGGCATTCGCTGGATGTTCGAAAACGTGGAAAACAATTTCGTCGCCTTTCCTCCCTTGGGCCTGGTGCTGGTAGCCATGATCGGCATCGGTGTCGCTGAAGGTTCGGGATTGTTGAAGGTTCTCATCCGCGCGTCCGTGCTCAAGGCTCCTCCGCGCTTCGTCACCATGGCGGTGGTGTTCGCGGGTGTGATTTCCCATGTGGCTTCGGAGGCGGGATACGTCATCCTCATTCCCCTCGGCGCCATGATTTTCCTCGCACTGGGGAGGCATCCTCTGGCGGGGCTGGCGGCGGCTTTCGCGGGCGTCAGCGGCGGCTTTGGAGCGAACTTCCTTATCAGCAGTGTTGACCCGGTACTGGCGGGTTTAACCCAGAGCGCGGCACAGATCATCGATCCAACCTTGATCATCAGTCCGGCGGTGAATTATTATTTCATGTTCGGGTCGGCGATAATGATCGTTCTTATCGGCACGTGGATAACGGAAAGAATCGTGGAACCGAGGCTGGGGAAATACGACGGAAGCGAACCTGCGGTCGAGTTGGAACAACTGACCAGCCAGGAGAAAAAAGGAATGCTCTGGGCCAGTTTCAGTGTCGTGGTGACCCTTGTTCTGTTCGCTGTTTTCACCATCCCGGAAAACGGGCTCCTTCGTCATCCCGGCCAGGGTATCCTGCATTCAGCATTCTTCAACGGTCTCATCGTGGTCATTATGCTCTTTTTCCTCATACCCGGCCTTGTATATGGTGTCGTCGTGGGGGTGACCACTAACGACAAGGATGTCATCAAGCAGATGATCGCGTCCATGAGCACGATGGCGACCTACATCGTACTGGTGTTTTTCGCGGCCCAGTTCGTGTACTATTTCCGGTACTCGAATCTCGGCTTGATCCTGGCGGTTCAGGGAGCGGAGTTTCTCAAAAGCATCGGTTTGACCGGGATACCTCTCATGGTGGCCTTCGTGGTGGTGGCGGCCTTCATCAACATGTTCATGGGTTCCGCTTCGGCCAAGTGGGCGATCATGGCGCCGGTGTTCGTTCCCATGTTCATGCTCCTGGGCTATCATCCGGGCCTGACACAAATGGTATTTCGCATCGGGGATTCGCTAACGAACGTTATTACGCCCATGATGTCGTACTTTGCCCTCATCGTTGCCTTTGCGGAAAAGTACGATGAGAATT
>JALUUP010000121.1 GCA_027021285.1 Bacteroidota bacterium
ATTGAAGAAACGGGGATTTGTTATCAGCCTGGTTGGAGTGGAAGCCATGCGACAGTCTTCACTGGAAAGCGTGAACAAAGGCACTTCCGTAAACAAGTTGATCGAAACGATCAACGAGCTGCACGAGAACCATGTCTATGTTCATACGACGTACATGATCGGGTATGAAAACGACACCGAGGAACAGATCCGGGAGGATATCAAAGCCTTGAAGAAGGTGCCCTTCGATTCCAACCAGACGTGTATCCTGACGCCGTTCCCGGCAACCAAGCTTTACGATCGTTTTATTAAGAAATATAAGGTCAAGCTTGACGAACCGGGGAATTTTGATGCCTACAACCTGGTTTGGTCGCACAAGAATTTTACTCCGGAGTCGATGGATCGCCTGTGGCGCTGGGCCTGGAAACAACTTTATTCCCCGTATCGGCTCGCGCGCTCCTTGTACAAGCTTTTCCGCTCCGGCGCTATCCCGCATAGCTGGAAGCCTGCCGTAAAGGAGAAAAATCTACCCGAGAGGACGTATCCCCTGGTGACGGAAACGACTCATCCTGCGACTCCGCAGCTATCGCAAACACAAGTCCCCGATGTCGTCGTGGAAGCACCGAGGAACGGCAATGGAAAGAAACCCGTCGGGACAACAAAATCCACGGTGGTTTGATTACACGGGAATCGTCGCCGGCGTTTTAGCGGTCGAAGAAATTCGGTTTTATTACGAGAAATCGTTTCCAAGAGGAATTGCCTTTTCAGCAGGTGATTCCTCTTGCACGTCTATGTCTGGTGTTGGAACGGAAGGTTGCGGAAAATGAGTTTGAAGTTGCATGGAGCCGCGACCCTCGTTTTAACCACCTGTTCGCTACGTGGTAAATTCGCCCGTCATAATTTGTCTGAATTGTTTGAACAGGTAGTCGCTGTCGTGCGGTCCCGGCGAGGCTTCGGGATGGTACTGCACGCAGAAGACCGGCTCCGAACGGTGCCGGAAACCCTCCACGGTATTGTCGTTCAGGTTGAGGTGTGTCAGTTCCAGGTCGGCGGGGAGGGAGTCAGGGTCCACGGCAAACCCGTGATTCTGTGACGTGATTTCCACCACGGCGGTGCCCAGGTTCTTCACGGGATGGTTTGCGCCCCGGTGACCGAATTTCAGCTTATACGTTCTCGCGCCCAGGGCAAGGGCCAGGAGCTGGTGTCCGAGGCAGATGCCGAAGATGGGTTTTTTCCCGATAAGGTTCCGTATGTTTTTGATTGCGTATGTGACCGCCGCCGGATCGCCGGGACCGTTGCTCAGGAAGATTCCGTCGGGATCCAGGGCCAGTATGTCATCGGCGGAAGTGGAAGCGGGGACGACATGCAGCTTCATACCGTGTGCGCGCAGGCGGCGGAGGATGTTGTGTTTGACGCCGAAGTCAACCACCACCACGTTGAAAGCCGGTCCCGTCGAAGATACGAGCACGTCGAAGCCGTTTGACGCATGAGCTGATTCCCACTGGTACGCTTTCCTGGCGGTAACCTCCGATGCCAGATCGAGTCCGCTCATGACCGGCGAAGATCTCGCTCGTTCCAGCAGGGCGTTCACGTCATCCGTTTCCGTACTGAGGATGCCCCGCATGGCGCCGATCTCCCGGATCATGCGCGTGAGCTGGCGCGTGTCGATATCCGTTATACCGGGGATGTCGTGTTCTTTCAAGTATTCGTGTAGGGAAGTCTCCGCGCGCCAGTTGCTGAAGCGACGGCTGTACTCCTTCACCACCAGGGCGCGGATCCAGGGCCGGGTGGATTCCACGTCTTCCTTGTTCACACCGTAGTTGCCGATCATGGGCGAGGTCATGGTGACGATCTGCCCGGCGTATGATGGATCGGTGAGGATTTCCTGGTAGCCGGTCATGGATGTGTTGAAAACGACTTCGCCGGTAGTCTCTCCCGTGGAACCGAAAGACGCGCCCCGGAAAACGGCGCCGTTTTCCAAGACCAGAATAGCGCTATGTGTCATGTATTTCCTTTCATCTAAACCGGGAACAAGGTAGGAAAATTGCCGGTGCGAAACCAAGTACGGGATGAAAAAACAGACGATGCATGCAGCGTACTAACGTTTAATCACAATGCGAGTTCACTTTTGGCTTGATCTTCCCGAAAAAGAAAGTTGCCATTACATACTTCGCATCCTGGCTCCGATTATAAGGAAAGAACGACCTGATGGCAGGGCTTTTTCTCGTTAGTATTAAACACTATAATCGAAACAATCGGACCAATCGGGTTGGCGTTTGGAGAAAGAGGCATCGGGTCTGGATCAGGATTTCGATGATCGAAACGGTTTTTCTCTCCGGGCCTGGCGTCAATTCATAACGCTCAATTTCCTGAACGCCCGTTTACCGTTCAGTGTCAACTGCACAAAATACGCCCCCGAAGGCAAGCCGGTCGCGTCGAACACGGTGACATACGCCCCTGATTTTTTCCGTTCATTCACTAATGTCGCGATTTCTCTTCCGCGCGCGTCTCGGACGGTAAGGCGCACGAATCCATCTTCTGGTATAACGTACGTGAGGGTGGTTATGGGCGAACCGGAAAGTGAAGACAAGCCGAACGGATTCGGGTAATTCGGTTCCAGGGCGAAACGCGCAGGGGACTGCCGTGAAATCTCGACTCGCACAGCGTGGGAGTACTCAAAGGTCCCGTCGTTATCAATCTGGCGCAACCGGTACCAGGCTTCTTTCGCCGTTGCAGGTAATGTTGCCAGCGGTTCCCGCCAGGTGTACGTTTTCGCTTGCGAAGTCGTACCGGATCCGGGTACGAATCCCACCTCCGTCCATGTGCCCTTTCCTGAACGTCGTTCTATTTTGAAACCGTAGTTGTTCGTTTCACTCGCCGTTCTCCATCGCAGCACGACGTCAACGCCTTCGACCGCGGCGTGAAAGGCTTCCAGCTCCACGGGAACCGTAACCGCAACTTCGTAGATACTGCGTCCATGCGTGGCTGCCCGCAGCAGGCCCGTGGCGGTGTGCAGGTGAAGATCAACAACCACGGCACGCGGCATGCCGTCGAACATCTGCGACCATGTACCGCCGGTATCGGTCGTGATAAAAACCCCGAGGTCGGTGGCGACGTACAGGGTGCCGGGATACCCGGGATTGATTTCGATGTCGTTCACGGGGATGTTGGGAAGGTTGGAAGAAATGTTGACCCATGTGTCGCCCTTGTTTGACGATCGGTACACGTGGGGCTGGCCGTAACCGGAAAACGTCGCGTAGTACACGGACGGATTCGTGGGATCGACCGCTACACGCTTGCAGTACCGTTTCGATAGTCCGGTGCTGATGTTTTCCCAGCTCACTCCCATGTTGGTCGTCCGCCAGACTTTCCCCGTGGTTTTGCCGATCAGAATCGTGTTGCGGTCCGAAGGCGCAACTGCAATTGTGGAAATGGAACCGGTGGAATCCATGTTTCCGTTGTACACGAACCACTGCTGGGCCCGGTTGACGGTCTTGTACAATTGCCGCCGCGTGGCTGTGTAAAGGATTCTCGGATCAACGGGGTCCATGGCCACCGGTGTCACCCAGAGACCACTGCCGACAAGACCATTATTGGCGTACTTGAATGTAACGCCGCCGTTGGTCGAACGGACATGGCTTCCCCGCTGGTATTCCGCGTACACGTATCGCGAATCAAGGTAGTCGATGTTGGCGTATCCGCCGTCACCTCCAACCACGTGACTCCAATTAACCAGTCCACCCGATCCGCGGTGGGTGCCGTTGTCTTGTGTCCCCCCGTAAATAAGGCTGGCATTCTTTCTATCCACATCAAAGGCATAGTACTGCGTTATGGGAAGATTGCCGTTCCGGCTCACCCAGGACTGTCCGGCGTTCGTCGAACGGTACACGCCGCCGTCGTTGCCTGCCAGCACGCGATTGGTATTGACCGGATCCCATGCCAGGGCATGTTGATCGACATGAAGGTATCGTACGGATTTCCAGGTCACTCCGTAGTCGGAGGATCGATATAGCCCGATCCCTCCGATCAGGACGATCTTGGGGTCATCCGGTTTGACGGCAATCGTGATATCATACCACCCCTGGGATCCGAAGAAGTTCGGTGTGTTCGCCTGGAGGGTCCACGAATCGCCAGTGTCCGTTGAGCGATAGACGCCTTTCAGTTTGCCCCCGCTTTGTTGCACCATGACCGCGTAAATGAACTGCGGTTGATTGCGGCAGATGTCGAGCTCCAGGCGCCGGATCTTCGTGGTCGGAATACCGTTGTTCAACTGCGTCCACGTGACGCCCGCATCCGTCGATCGGTACACTCCTTTGCCTGCGACGCACCCGAAGACGATGCTGGGATCGACGGGATGAAAATCCACGTCGTTCGTGTTTCCCGCGATGACCTTGGTCCAGGTATTGCCTCCATTCGACGAGCGAAACAGGCCCGACTTTGTTGCCGCCAGAACGATCTGACCGTTGACGGGATGGACAGCCACGTGTGCGATATTCCCGGATATCTTTGGTCCCGCCTGCTGCCAGGTGTTTCCCCCATCAGTCGATTTCACCATTCCGATTCCCGGGTACGAATCGGCGCTGAAATTTGCTTCGCCGGTACCGACATACACGATGTTGGAATTCGAAGGATCGACCGTGACCGACCCCATGGCCATGGTAGCAAGGTCATCGGCCACAGGGATGAACTTCCCACCAAAGTCAGTGGATTTCCACACTCCGCCGTCAGCCGCGGTCATGAACACCACATCGGGTTGCGCCGGATCGATGGCCAGGCCGGTTACTCTCCCGCCGCGGTTCACGGGGCCGATGAGCTTCCATGTCGTTGCAACCTTGGTTTTGCTTTTTTGCAGCGACGCAGGCGGTCGCCATGCGGTCATCGCACGCGCGTCCCGAAGAGCCTGCTCACGCGCTCCATCGGGGATGTATCCCAGCGGATAGGCGCGCTGCGAGAAAAAGTATTTCGCTCTTGCCTTGATCCAGTCCGGTGAATCTTTATATAGCAGCGATTGATCGGTCGGAGAGAGCGGCCGGTACTGGGAATGGAGCGGTAGCGCAAAGGCAGTTATGATTAACAAAAAGAGTATTGACGAACGCATAACACAATTATGATTTGAGGAAGAGTGGAATAACAGACAGGCAGACCACTACAAGTTCGTATAAATCCGGTTTCGTTTCAAGGGGAAAACGCTGTTTTCGCAAGCATTATTCAGGGCTGATGTGTGATTCGAACGTTCTTCATATTCAGGATCAACGTGTCTTTCCGAAACGTCACGCGCAGAATACCTGACCCCGCTTTACTGTTAAGCACCGGGCTCTTGACCAGGTAGTCCGGGTCAAAGCGCACCTTCTTTCTGTTCACTTTACGCGCGCCGCCGTACGTGAATTCCAGCTTGTCGCCGAATATCGTCGTGTATCGTATGCGTTTTTTCCGCGCAAAAGCGCTGGTGTCCACCTTGCTGCTCTTTACTCGTTTAATGAAATCCTCGAACGTCGGAACTTGGGGGGGAGAGGCGACCTGGACGATCAGGGCGTTCCGGCGAAACGGCGAGACGAACCGGGTTCCGGCGGGTTCGGAAACCATCTGGTAGGGGCGCACAGCGAATACGCCGATGAAGAACCTGCCGCTGCGCGCAAGAATCCAGCCGGGGCCGGTGGAGTCGGCGTCGGTGGCGTCCAGTCCGTGGGGGAAGAACGTCGTAATAAGCTGATGCCGGTCGGTCTTTGGGATGTCGTACATGGCAATCAGGGTATTGCGGTGTTGGAACAGTTCTTCGTACGGCGACCCGCCGACGTACTTGTTGAATGTCGGATACCGGCCGTACAGGGAGGCCAACGTGTTCCACGCTTCCTCCTCGCAGGCCGGGTAGAATTCCGCAAGTAATTCCGGCGAAGCCGCCGGATGCATGGAGAAGATCGTCGAGCGATCGATAGGCGCTTTCCAGCTCGCGTCCCAACTGTGCTGGTTCACGGGCTGGATCAGCCCGCCGTTCAGCGAGCCGAGCGAGTACCAGGGAGTAAGGAACGTGGTCTCATAGACGTATTTTGGAGCAGTAGTATTGCGGTAGCGAACGCCGGTGCGCCGCTTCTGAACGATGGTGTAAGGCCGGACGTATTCCAGCGCGATTTGCCGCAGAATATCCGGAGGCCGGTACGAACTGAACGCGAACAGGAGTTGTTCCCCGCTATAGCACAATTCGACATCGCCGAACAAAAGCGCGCCGATGCAGGTCATGGCACTGGCCCGGGGGCGGATCGCGGAGTATTCGAATTCCAGGCTGTGAGGACCGGTGTACATGCCGTCCCTGTACTTGGCGGCGAATTCCGCCAGCAGCCAGTCGAGCATGATTTCAGCCCGAGTTCGCATGTCCCGGTCGGAGGCGAAGTCGCGCAGCAACAGCATGGCGGAAAGAAAGAAACCGGTATGCGTCGGGGAATCGAATTCCTCCATGCCGTCCTCGGTGGTCCTCGCAAACCAGTCGAGAAGAAACGCCTCCGCTTCCGCATGGTTCTGATCGGTTGATTTCCCGTTGAACCAGCCTCTTTGTTCCATATCGTCGAAATTTTCGGAAGCCAGAAGGAGGGCTGCGTAGTAAAGCACCTGCTCGTGCTCGGAGCGGCCGGGCAGGGGTTGGTACGTTTTCCAGAGTTCCCGTATGCGTTTCTTCTGTCGTTCCGGCAGGTTGGCGCTTCCATGGAGGTACAGGGTCATGGTCGAGAACATCCAGTATGCGTCGCCACGAGGTTGCGAGGACAACAGGTCGTCCAGTGTACTCATCGCCGTATCGAGATCGACGCCTTCATGAAACCGCGCCGTGAGGATGAAGTAATCCGACGCGATGTCGAACGTCGAAAAAAACGCTTTCACGGAATCGCAGCGTTCCTGGTACGTCGTTTGTCCCACCGATGAAAGAGTGGTCGCAGCGATCAGGAATATGAACGTGAGGCTTTTCAAGACTTTACTCATGGTTCATGTTGTTGGTGTGAATGAACGGGTGGACGTCGATGAACGAGATCGCACAGCTTCCCAGGTCGGAGGTCTCCCATTTATCGTGTCCGGGTTTGAGCACGAAAAGACCGCCATCGGTCCCGGCATAGATCCTTCCGGTCAGCGAGTGATCGATGTACAGGGAGCGGATGAAGTAATTCGAGATTCCAAATGAGCCCGAGGTCCAGGTCGTACCCCCGTCCGTGGTCCTGAAAATACCCATGTCGGTAGTCCCCGCGTAAAATGTTGCGTCCCGGGTTGTATCAGCGAGGATACATGTCATCTTTGTGCTTAGTAATCCCTCGGACCGCTTGCTCCACGATGCCCCGTTGTCCACGGAAAAGAAGACGCCGCTGCGGGTTGCCGCCGCCAGAAGGCTGGACCCTTCATGCAATGCCAATCCCCGGACGCGCTTCGTTGTCAGCCCTACCCGCGACCATGAGAACCCTGAATCGAAACTGACCAGGCAGCCGTTTTCAGTAGCCGCGAACACGGCGCCCGTGGGGTCCACGACGAGAGCGTTAATATATCGGCTGTCATCTTGGGGCAGTTTCGAAGTGCGATCGCTCCACGAGTCCCCGTCATCCATCGAGACCCAAAGGCCCTGTGCCGTTCCGGCCAGGATGAGGCCAGGAGCGCCGGGGATTTCAGCAAAGCACGTCGTGTTCTTGAGCCGCCAGTCACTTGTAAGCACCCAGGAAGAATCCTGTTTTTTCAGGATACCGTGGTCGCAACCCAGGAGCAAGTTCCCGTTGCTTGTATGCAAAACGGCCCGCACTTGCGCGAACGGCCATCCCTGGGAAGTCCAGGTCTTTCCATCGTCGGTGCTCCTGCTCAATCCAAAGGCCAGATGTTCGGGCTTCGTCCCTGGCTTGAGCAGGGTATTGCGGATAATGCCTACTTCAATAACAAAGTCGGTTTCCACCGGCTGATGCGATGAAAAGAGGAACGAAAGAAGGATCAACAGAAAAGAAGGCAACGTGAAAATCATGTTACAACCTCAATATTCTTTTCCGGAAACACGGACAATGTCCGCGCCGAGTGTTTGTAGTTTCTTCTCGATGGATTCATAGCCGCGGTCGATGTGATAGACCCGCAGCACCTCGGTGGTTCCGCGCGCGGCGAGGCCGGCGAGAATAAGCGATGCGCTGGCCCGGAGGTCGGTGGACATGACTTTTGCTCCGGTGAGATATTCCACTCCGTTGACGACGGCGGTGTTCTCGCCCAGTGAAATACGCGCGCCGAGCCGCTGCAATTCCGGCACGTGGCTGAAACGGTCGTGGTAGATCGTGTCGGTCACGGTGGATGTTCCCCCGGCGAGACACATGAGAGCGATCCACTGCGCCTGCATGTCCGTGGGGAACCCCGGGTAAATGGCGGTGGTGACGCTGACCGGCTCCGGACGGGCAGGTGTTGTGATGGAAATGGTATCGTCATGAGATTGGATCGACGCGCCGGTATCTTCCAGCTTCGTGATGAGTGCGGCCAGGTGCGCGGAGCGGACATTCGTGAGGGTGATACTGGAACCCGTCACAGCGGCGGCGACAAGGAACGTCCCCGCCTCGATGCGGTCGGGGATGTTATCGTCATCGGTCCCGTGAAGAGAATCTTTTCCCTGGATGTGGAGTGTGCTTGTTCCGATGCCCTCGATTTCCGCGCCCATGTGCACCAGGAAATGCGCGAGATGCTGGATCTCCGGCTCCTTGGCGGCGTTGTTGATCACGGTTTCTCCCTTGGCCAGCGTGGCGGCCATGAGCACGTTGCCGGTGGCGCCCACGGAAGAGACGTCGAACGTGATTTCCGCGCCGTGCAGCCGCCGCGCTTCCGCGACGATGTATCCTTCTTGGAGGTCGATACGCGCCCCGAGTTTTCGAATCCCCTCGATGTGGAGATTTACCGGGCGGGGGCCCCACGCGCAGCCTCCGGGATAGGACACCCGTGCCTTGCCGTACCGCGCGACCAGAGGCCCCAATACGTAAAAAGACGCCCGCATTTTCTTGACGAGCTGGTAAGGTGCTCCCAGGGTGTGAATACGTGCCGGATCGATAGAGACCGTTTCGGCGTCACGGGAGCACGTCGCGCCCATCGACCGCAGTAATTGCAGCATGGTGGCGGTGTCGCGAAGATCGGGAGTGTTGCGGAGAACGGACGGGCTTTCTCCAAGCAGGGCTGCGGGCATGAGAGCCAGGGAAGCGTTCTTGGCTCCGCTGATCCGGATCTCGCCGGAAAGCTTGTTGCCGCCGTGTATGATGAATTTATCCAAGCGAAGAATTTCCTGATGAGGTTCGGCAAATCAATCCAACACGAAAATCAAAGATAGCATTCGGGCGCCGAATATCAATGGAATACGCGGGTATCGTTTCTTCCGTCCGATGTGCATTGGAAGAAAGCGTCATGTTTTGCCGCGAAGAAAGTCCGGAGAAAGGAGGGAGAGTGGGAAGAGAGTGAAAGCTTCTTATCTCAAAACCGCCTCGATTACCCAGCCTGACGCGAGAGCGAAACCCAGGGTGACCACGAGGATCTTGAACGAGGAAGTAACCCTGTTTTCTTTCAAAAGGATAATGGGGCCGAAGCCTGCCCCCGCGCTGAGCCCGGCGAACGCCGCCCCGGCGGAGATGCCCCCGTATGCAAATGCCTGTGCAATAGTCACGGAAGCAGCGCAATTCGGTATCAGACCGAATACACCAACGACGAGTATTTCCAAAAACGGCGCCGAGGAAAAAGCTGAAAACAGGGACGGGCGATCGACATACGACAATGCCAGCACAAGGGCCACGGATACGGCGAATACCCAGGCGAAAATGTTTATCGTGTGTTTTAGCGCGTGGCGAAAGATAACCTTTATGCCGGGAAACGGGGCGTGAAAATGATCCAGTTTGTTTGGAATGATCGGCAGCAAGGGTTTTTCTCGTTCCTGTATTGTCTCCAGGAAACGCCGGAGAGGCGAGTGGTCGACGATGAACCCGGCGATGGTGGCCAGGATGAATTTCCCTCCCATGAGGGGAATAATGTACCACGCCGCGTCGCCGTGTCCCGCCAGCACCGGGATCGCTTCGTCCGACGTCGCGAGATACGTGGCAATGAGCGTGCCCGGCGTGATACGCTGGAGGACGAACAGGGAGGTGGCGAACACGGAAATTCCGCACTGTGGAAGGAGTCCAAGCAACGCACCGAAAGCAGGCGCCCAGGCAGACTTTTGCAAAACTCGCTGGATCTGATGTTCGCCGAACCGGTGCTGGTACCATTCGAGCGCCATGTAGAGTGCGAGGAGAATGGGCAGCGTCAGCCACGTGTCCTGGAAAGCGTGTTCGATCGCCGCCGGAATGCGGTCCAGGAAAGTTCCCGTCAGGGTATGCGTATGTTGATCCACGGGCATTGCGAATGAAACTGTCCGGTCTGAGACCTCGCGCTTCCGTCCGAACCGACAAACCCGGAAGAACGGACGTGCTGTGGAAGTGCGCGGTCCCGAAACCGGACAGGACTCTTTTCAGGTGTGCTTACGGTATCACAAGGACTGGAGGGACAGCATTATTTTTCCACGATCGCCAGGATGTCGGAACGAGAAATGATACGTATCTCGTCTCCATCCATGGTCAGTTCCTCGCCGCCGTACTTCGCGTACAGCACCGTGTCGCCTTCCTTGACGAGCTCCTTCAGGTCCTCGTCGGTTCCCACGGCGATGACGGTGCCGGTCCGGGGTTTTTCCTTGGCGGTATCAGGAATAATGATTCCACCGGCGGATACTTCTTCGCCGGTTTCCTCGACCTTGACCACGACCCTGTCGTCGAGAGGTTTTAGCTTCATAGAATTCCTCCAGTTTGTTTGGTTAATGGATACCAAGCAGTTGGTTGATCTTGGGTTTGTCGAATCCCACTATCGGTCTGTTGTTGATCAGGATGACCGGTACTCCTTGTTGGCCGGTGCGCCGCACCATGTCGCGGGCCCCGTCCGGATTCCGGGTAACATCCACTTCGGTGAACCGGATGTTCTTTTCCCGGAAATAACGCTTGGCCTGGCGGCAGAAGCCGCAGGTAGGCGTTGTGAAAATGACAACTTTTGGATGACGTGCAGCCATAATCCTCATTCCGTGGTTTGCAATGACTCGATTCTGTAACTATGCGTGAGAGTCACGGCTTTCTGCAGCATCGCCGAAACACCACAGTACTTCGTTTGGGAAAGTTCAATCGCGCGCTCGACGGCTTTCACGGAAATATTGTCGCCGTAAAAGACGTACTCGATATGGATGGAGGAATACACCTTCGGATGCTCGTCGGTTTCCTCGGCGGTGATGTGGATTTCGAACCCGTCGAGCTGTACACGTTTTTTCTCCAGGATGGAAGCGACGTCGCTGCCGGTGCATCCTCCCAGGGAAAGCAAGATCAACTCTTTGGGGCGAATTGCCGAATCGGAGCCGTGGAATTGCTCGGGACCATCCATCACGATCCAGTGCCGGGTATTCGTCCTTCCGACAAACGTGATACCTTCCACTTGCTTGACGATTGCTTTTTTCGTTGCCATGTATTGTCTCCACGCATGTGAAAAATACGGAGCCGGTAGCGGCTCATCCAATACTATATGATGCAGTATCCCGTAATTCGATTTTAAAAAAACGCCCCGGCTGGCTCCTTGCACTCACCTGGATTGAGCGGACGGGCAGTAGCGGGCGATAACGCATTCACTGCATTTCGGTCGCCGTGCCACGCAGGTTTTTCTTCCGTGAAGAATGAACAGGTGCGAGGCTTCCGTCCAGCTCTGTTTCGGAATGATCGCCGTGAGATGTTGTTCGATCTTGACGGCATCACGCGTGTCTGTGAATTGCAGGAGATTGGAGATTCGGGTGACGTGCGTATCGACGGCCAGACCGGGCACCCCGAACGCGTTGCCGAGGATGACGTTCGCCGTCTTTCGGCCTACGCCGGGCAAAGCGGTGAGCTCTTCCATCGTGGAAGGGACCTGCCCTCCGTGTTTTTCCACGATAGCCATGCAACAGGCCTTGAGGTTCTTGGCTTTATGGTTGAAAAAGCCAGTCGAACGAATGTATTCGATCAGCTCCTCCGTCGAGGCTTCCGCCATGTTCTTCGGCGTGGGGAATGCGCGGAACAGTTCCGGTGTTACTTTATTGACCCTTTCATCCGTACATTGGGCGGAAAGGATGGTTGACACCAGGAGTTGGAAGGGATTTCGGAAATGGAGCGCGCACGCCGCCCGGGGAATATCTTTTCTGAGCGCCTTAAGAATGGCCCGCATCCGCTTCTTCTTTTCATCGGGGGTTTCGGTATGGAAAAGAGTCGATTTATTTGATTTTTTTGCCATTTATCTGAAAGAACGCTTGAAATGTTATGAAATGAACAAATTCATGGAAAACCACCCGATCGAACAGCATTGGTTCGTGGGCGCTCATTCGTCGCAAAGTACGAAATTCTTGTTCTATTCACAGTAGCTGTGTATCTCAATCCTCTCCCGAAGAACATGTGGCAATTGAACCATCCGCCGGGATGTTCTTGTGTCGAGAAGAAAAAAATCCTGTGTTTGCAAAAGCTGCAAAAACAATGTTCATTTTAGTTGTTTGGAGAAACCGGGTCGTGCAAATTGATTCGTAGCAGTAACGAGATGGGTAACTCGAATTACCAAGGATCATCGAGTTTACTCGTATGCGTATAATTTTTATAACCGTTGCGATTCTTCTGAGCGCAAACGTTGAACTTCTCGCACAATTGATTCGCCACAAGAGTGTTCCGGCACCGGGGAGCCTGGTGCTGTTCACACAAGCTGGCGGTGTCGTTGCGGGAAACGATTTCAGCCGCAGGCTTTCCGATTACTCCGTCCGTCCCATCCTGTACCTTGGGGCGGGGCTTCAACTGTCGAAAAGCATGAGCGTGCGTTTAAGCCCGTATTGGGGAAAAGCGCGGACCGATCAATCGGGCCAGTCGTCGTCGACGCTGATTACGGGCATCGACCTGTCCGCAGACTATGCGTTCTGTTCCAACCGCGTCACGGCGTTTTTCCTGGAGGCGAGAATCACGGGAATGTATTATGGTTACAAGGTCGAAAAATCGTCACGGGTTATCTCGGAAGGAGTTGATGCCGCATTCGGTTATGGTGCCGGCGTGGGCTTGAGGTTCAGGATGGGAAGGGCGTCTTCCATGATGGTGAAGTGGCATTTCATTCTTACAACGAGCGACAAGATTGATGGGTTCAAGGATGGTATGCTCCATGACGGGTTTTCCATGCTGACCGTTGGATACGAATGGTATTTTTCCGCGCTGCGCGGGCTGCGTTTTTAAATTCCTTTTTTCCGAAATAGTTTAGTGTCATTTCAGCGGCGGGATGGATGTTCTGCCGGAAAATGTTAAGTTGAGACCATGCTCTCCTTTCTTTCATCGAACGCGAACGGACTCCGATTGGGTTGGGGATGGATCCTTTTGTGCGTGATGCTGGCAGCGGGGCCATCTCATCATGTTCACGCCCAACGTGACAATTCCGACTACAGGCCGTTGCCACGTTCGTGGACGTTTGGGTTTGACATGGAAACGGCGGGAGTCGGGAGCGATCTCACGAGTCAGCTCATGAACTACAAGTTGCGCCCGGTTTTTTCCGCTTCGGTGGGCTACCACGTCTCACGTCCCATGGCATTATACATGGGCCTGCTTGGGGGCGTTCTGGCCAACGAGCAAGAGCTTGCGACCTCGGAGATGCTTCTTTCGGGGGTCGAGTTTTCCGGCCGGTATCTGTTCGATTTTTTTTCGAGCGCGGTGTACCCTTTTATTGAGCTCAGGACTGCCGTTCTCCTCTATGGTTTCGATGTTTCGTATGTCGGAGGTGACACGCGGAAAGGCGGAGGATCGACGTTTGCTTACGGGGGAGGACTGGGTGTCAGGATTTGCCTGGATCGCGGTGCTTTTTTCAACGTTCGCCTTCATTCCCTGCTGACCTTGACCGACAGGCTGGACGGGATTGCCGCCGGGCTGCGACACGACGGGTTTACGGGATTATCGGTTGGTCTGGAATGGGTGTGGATGACTCCGGGCGAGCGCTAATGTGAATACGAGTAACTATTTTTTCAAATCCTTGCTGTAATCCTTTGCGTATTTCCTGATCGCGGCGAATAGCCGGTTGGCGAGTTCTTGTTGCCCGCGGTTGGAAGCGAGAAATTTCTCTTCCTTGGGATTGGACAGGAAACCGGTCTCGATAAGTATGCCGGGCATCGAGGCGCCGACCAGAACAAATAAACCCGCCTGCTTTACTCCACGGCTGGTCAGTGGACCGTTTTCTTTTATTTCCTTGTGCAGCAGCTCGGCGAATTGTTCACTGAAATGCATGTAGGCGCTTTGGGCCATGTTAATCAGGATGAAGTTTTCCGGTGTCAGTTTTGTATACCGCTTCTGGTAATCCTTTTCGAGCTTGATTACGGAATTTTCAAATTCCGCGATACGGATGGCTTCGTCCGTCCGTCCAGGCCGAAGCAGGTAGGATTCGAACCCTTGGACCGAGCTCGGCTTCTTGGGCATGGTGTTGCAGTGGATGGAGATGAACAACTTCCCCATGTTTTTATTGGCAATTTGCCCGCGTTTATCCAGTTCGATAAAACGATCGTCCTTGCGAGTGTACACGACACGCACACCGGGCATGTTTTTCTTGATGAGCTTTCCTAGTTTCAACGCGATACCAAGAGCGACGTTCTTTTCCTTCACACCGGTGACGCCGATTGCGCCGGGGTCTTTTCCGCCGTGGCCGGGATCGATGACAATGCAATCAAGTTTCCATCGATTCCGGTCTGCGGCGTTCTCTCTCTGCTGTTTCTCTTCGGCATAGATTTTCTGCACTTCGGCGGGCGTATAAAGGGCAATCAGCAGATCGTTCGAACGGACGTCCCGGCTCAGGCCGCTGGATTTGACCTTGGCGTCCGTGACCAGCGTAATAACGGCGTTACCATTGCGCTGTTCGGCGCGGACCTTCTTTATTTCGCCCGCGGACGGCGTCTGTGCAAGCTCTTGTGCGTCAACAGTGGCGTTGGAAAGGATGATGACCACCTTGCCCGGAGTAGGTGTTGTTACCGATGCTTTCGCGATCTTATCCCGGCAATGGATCCTGACCAGGATGCCGTTCTTGCGTTCTTCCACGGTGAGGTGGGTAACGTCGTACGTTTTTTTGCCGGCCGTCGCGGGTGGATTCGCGATCGTTGTCGTGACCGCTGTTCCCGTCTGAAGACGCAGCGTTTTTCCGTCCGGAGAAAGGGACCAATTCAGGCCACCGTATTTCTGGAACAGGGGCCGCACAGCCGGGAGAGG
>JALUUP010000122.1 GCA_027021285.1 Bacteroidota bacterium
CAGATTTTCAAGCGGGAATTGACCGGCAACGAGATGGCGGCGTTCCTGGTCGTCGTCGCGTTTTTTCCCAACCAGCTCTTCGCGTCGAACACCCTTCTGACGGAACCGGTGTTCACCACCCTGCTGTGGCTGGGCATACTGCTGGCGCTTCGATCGCGGAAGCATGCGGCGGTCGCGCCGTTGGCGGGACTCGTCCTCGGCCTGTGCGCGTACCTCCGGCCGGCGGCGCTGATCCTGCCCTTCCTGTTCGCGGGATTTTTCCTGAAGACCGGCGCTTTTTCCGGCGCGATCAAACGCGCGCTGCTCCTCGCGGCGGTCGCGCTACTCGTGGTCCTGCCCTGGACGTACAGGAACTACCTCGTGTTCGGCGAAGTCGTGCCGGTCTCATCCAACGGCGGATTCATGTTCCTGATGGGAAACAATCCATGGGCTACGGGCGGAACGAATTTCCAATTCCCAAGCGATCTTCCCGGCAACGAAGCGGAGCGCGACCGCCAGGCGTTCCACGCCGGTCTGCGCTTCATCGTCGAAAACCCGGGAGCGTTCCTCCTCAACGTCCCGCGGAAAGTATTCTTCGATTACTACCGCGGAGATCCTTACGTGACGTGGTCGTTGAAATCCACCGGCAAACCTGTACCGCCGCTCGTGCCCGCGTTCGCGTTCTTCTACGCCAACGCCCTGTTCTACTTCATCGTTCTGCTCAGCCTGGCCGGGTTCGCGAGGCACCGGCGCCGCGTCTTTCAATCCGCAACGCTTTCGCTCGGTCTCGTTACGTACCTCGCCTTCCTCCTGGTGACAATTTTCTTCGTCGGCTCGGAACGGTACCTCCTGCCGCTGTTCCCCCTGCACGCGTTCTTTTTCGTGAAGTTCCTCGCACGGTCGCGTCCGCTCGGCGACTCCCCTCCGGGTGAAGTTTCCGCCCCGTAAGCGTCTCACTTCCCGATCAATTCCACCTTGTCCGCCACGACGGTAACGACACCGTATTCCTCCTTGGCCGTGCCCCGCACGCGGTACGGGCCCGGGGTCTGCAAGAGGTGGGCGCATTCGCGGTAGCACCGGGGGAAGATCACCACGTCGATCATGCCCGTGCCGTCGTCCAGGTTGATGAACTTCATGCGTTCGCCATTCCTGGTGCGACTGGCCTTGGCCGCGACCATCCACCCTCCCACCGTGACCTTCCCGCCCACGTGCCGCGCGAGTTCGGACGCCTTCACCGCGCCCCGCAGCTCCTCGGCGAAATGTTCCAGGATGTGGCTGGACACGGTGAAGCTGAACGTCTCCAGCTCGATGCCCGCGATCTGAACCGGGGAATACCGCCGCAACGACGCCAGCTCCCTCCTGAAGTCGGGAGGCTCCAGCGCCAGTTCGGGGGCGCGTCGTTTCCTCCTGCCGTTCCGCGTCAGGAGTTTCGTCTGCGCCAGCATGGCCGGGCGCGATTGTCCAAACCCGTCGCAGGCGCCGCACCGCACGAGGATGCAGACGTCCTCGTAACCGGCGCCGGACCGGGTGACGAAATCGTGGAACGAGGCGAACGGAGCCTCCCCCCGGCTCTCCAGGATCGCTTCCACCGACTTCATACCGAGGTTCTTGACGTGAAGGAATCCCAGCCGGATGGCCTCCCGCTGTTTTCCTCCGGCGGACGGCGCCTTTACCACGGTGTCGAGGTACTCGCTCGTGCGCACGTCGGGCAGCAGCACGGGAATGCCCAGGCGCCGCGCTTCCTGGACGTACACTTCGGCCCGGTAATACCCGCCCTGGTTGTTGAGCACGTTGCAGAGGAACCGGGCGGGATAGTGCGCCTTGAGATAGGCTTCCTGGAACGAGAGCACGGCGTACGAGGCCGAGTGCGCCTTGCAAAAGGAGTACCCGGCAAACGATTCGATCTGCCGCCAGATTTCCGCGATGACGTCCTCCTCGATGCCCCGTGCGCGGCACCGGTCGAAGAATTTGCCCTTCAGCATGTTCATCGCGTCCCGGGAACGCATCTTTCCCGACATTCCCCGGCGCAGCAAATCCGCCTCGCCCAGGCTGAGCCCCGCCAGGAAATGCGCAACCTTGATGACGTCTTCCTGGTACACCATCACCCCGAACGTGTCCTTCAAGAGCTCCGCCATCTCGGGATGCGGCGGGTTGATCTTCGACGGATCGTGGTACCGCTCGATGAACGCCTGCATCATGCCCGATTGCGCCACGCCCGGCCGGATGATCGAGCTGGCCGCCGTCAGCATCTCGAACGAATCGGTGCGGAGCTTCTGCAGCAACTGGCGCATGGCCGGCGATTCGATGTAGAAGCACCCGATCGTCCGGGCGGTGCGCATGATTTCCCGGGTTTTCCTGTCCCGGCAGGCGACCTTGTAGTCGTCCACGGGGGGGCGCGTTCCCAGTTCCCGCTCCAGTTGCCGCATGGTGTCCTCGAACACCCCCAGGCCCCGCGTGGAAAGGATGTCCAGTTTCACCAGTCCCCAGTCGTCGAGCGTGTACATGTCCTGCTGGGTGATGCGCACTCCCTTGGCGGAGAGCTGGGTCGGGGTGAAGTGCGAGAGCGGCTCAGGGGCCAGTATCACGCCGCCGGAATGGATGCCGTAGTGGGTGGGAAAATCCAGGAGCCGGTCGGCGATGCGCAGCCACCGCTGCATGTAGGGCGCTTCGATGTCGAGGTTCCGGCATTCCGGCAGGCGGAGGGTGATCTCGAGCAGCGGCGCCCGGCCCCAGTGGGGAAGCCGGGCCGTGACGATCTTGATTTCCTTTTCCGAAAATCCCAGGGCCTTCCCCACCTCGCGGATGGCTCCCCGGGAATTGAACCGGGGAATGGTGCAGATCATGGCGGTGCGCTCCCGCCCGTATTTTTCCAGGAGATAATCGACCACCTCGTCGCGGTTTCTCCAGGAGAAATCGATGTCGAAGTCGGGCGGCGTGCGGCGTTCCGGGTTGAGAAAGCGCTCGAAGAACAGGTTCAGCTCGATGGGATCGACGTTGGTGATTTCCAGGCAGTAGGCCACGATGCTGTTCGCCCCCGAGCCGCGCCCCACGTAGGGAAAGTCCCGGCTCTTCGCGTACCGGACCACGTCCCACGCCACGAGGTAGTAATCCACGAAGTCCAGCCGGGTGATGAGGCCGTATTCCTTCTCGAAGCGCTCGCGATGCACGCGGGTGGGCCGGGGATAACGGCGGCGGAATCCTTCTTCGGCGAGGGTGCGGAACAGGAAGTACTTGTCGGTGTTTTTCGGAACCTGGAAGGAAACGAATTTCGGCGTGAACAACTCGAGCTCCACGTTGCACATGCCGGCGATCCGCTGGATGTTTTCCACCGCCTCCGGCGCGTCGCTGAACCACGTCTCAAACTCCTCCCTCCCGCAGAAATACTGCCCGGGATCCGCCACCTCGGTTTCCGGAACGGTGCCCAGGGTGGTGTTCGTTCCCACCGCCCGGAGCGCGCGGTGCAGCAGG
>JALUUP010000123.1 GCA_027021285.1 Bacteroidota bacterium
TCATCAACCAGAAGAAATCATGGGCATGAGCAACGAATCGTCAGTGCCGCCGGTCGTCAATGAATCCGGTATCGAAATCAAGCCCCTGTACACGGAAGACGACGTGGTTGAAAGCGGGGGAACCGACGGAATCGGCGTACCGGGGCAATTCCCGTTCACCCGCGGCATCCATCCGCTCATGTACCGCAAGCGCCCGTGGACGATGCGGCAGTACGCGGGTTTCGCCACGCCGGAGGAAACGAACAAGCGCTTCCACTACCTGATCCGCAACGGTCAGACCGGCCTCAACGTGGCCTTCGATCTGCCCACACAGACCGGCCTCGATTCCGACGACGAAATGGCGGCGGGAGAAGTGGGCAGGGTGGGAATGGCGGTGGACACGCTGGCGGATTTTGAAACGGCCTTCGAAGGCATTGACCTCGAGAAAATCACCGTTTCCCTGACCATCAACGGTGCGGCGGCGGTCCTGATCGCCATGTATTTCGCCATGGCGGAAAAGCGCGGCTACGACGTCAAAAAGTTGCGCGGAACGGCGCAGAACGACATCCTCAAGGAATTCATCGGCCGGGGCACGTGGATTTTTCCCGTGGAGCCTTCCATCAAGTTGATTGGCGACACGATCGAGTACTGTGCTCATAACGCTCCGCTGTACAGCCCGGTAAGCGTGTGCGGCTACCACATCCGCGAGTCCGGCGCCAACCCGGCGCAGGAAATGGGCTACGCGTTTTGTATCGCACGGGCGTACATCGACCACGTGCTGGAACGCGGTCTGGACATCGACGATTTCGCGTCGCGCCTGTCGTTCAATTTCGATATTCATGGAAACCTGTTCGAACAGGTTGCGAAATTCCGGGCCGGACGCAGGCTCTGGGCGAAGATCATTCGGGACAAGTACGGCGCGAAGAATCCCCGATCCATGTGGTTGCGCATGATCGCGGGCGGCGGGGGCGGAGGATTGACCATCGAGCAGCCGGAGAACAACATCGTGCGCGGCGCGTATTACGCGCTCATCAGCGCCCTGTCCGGAACACAGACCATGGCTCTCTGCTCGTACGACGAGGCGTACACCATTCCTTCGGAAAAAGCTGCGCGGATTTCCCTGCGCACGATGCAGATCCTCATGGAAGAAATGGGATTGTGCGACACGGTCGATCCGCTCGGCGGCTCCTACTACGTGGAAACCCTGACCAACCAGATGGAGAAGAAAATCCGCGGGGTCATGGAAGAGGTCGATCGCCAGGGCGGTATCGTTCGGGCGGTGGCGGAAGGACAGGTGCAAAACGCCGTGTCGCGGCAGGCCTACGAGAACTACAGGAAACTGGAACGCGGGGAGCGGAAAAAGGTCGGTGTGAACTGCTATCGAGAGGATGAAGAAGAACCGCCTATCGAGTTCCATCCGTTCATGCAGGCTGAGTGCGACGCGCAGATCGAAAAACTGCGAAGAATCAAGGCGGAACGGGACAACGCGCGCGTTGAGCAAGCGCTGGATCAGCTTCGACGCGACGCGGAATCGGGGTGCAACGTCATGCCTGCCATCATGGAGGCGGTAAAGGCGTACGCGACCACGGGTGAAATCACGAAGTGCCTGGTCGATGTGTACGGCCGGTACGAAGAACCAATTCTGTTTTAAATCGGAAATACCATGCACGATATCAAGCGATACCTGGTTCCGGGCAGCCTGGAGGAGGCTGTTCGGGCCGCGGCCGAGGGCGACGCAACGCTCCTGGCGGGCGGCACCGACCTCATGCCCCAGACCCGCACGGGCGCCAGGTCATTCTCGTCCACTCTCATCAACCTGAAACGCGTGCCCGGACTTCGTGGCGTGAGCCGGGAGAACGGTGATATCCGCCTGGGCGCCCTGACCACGGTCACCGACGTCCTAGACAACGTGCTCCTTCGCGAAGCGGCTCCTGTTCTGTCCGAGACGGCGGACCACTTTGCCTCCAACCAGGTCCGGAACAGCGCCACGGTCGGAGGCAACATCTGCAACGCCTCTCCCGCCGGGGACATGATCATCCCCCTCCTCCTTCTCGACGCCGTCGTGGAGCTGGCTTCGTGGAACGGGGAAGCGGTGGAAACGCGGTCCATGCCAATGGAGGAGTTTTTCGACGGTCCCGGCAGGACGAAGCGCCAACCCGGCGAAATTTTGACCGCTGTACGTTTCCCGGTTCCAGGTGAAGGGTTTACAGCCCGCTTTATAAAATTCGGCACCCGCCCTGCTCTGGATATCTCGGTCGTGTCGATCGGTGTCGCAGGAGTGAAGGAAAATGGAACCTTGCGCCGGGTGCGCGTGGCTTTCGGCGCCGTGGCGCCGACGCCTGTACGGGGAAAGAAGACGGAGGCGGCGCTGGAAGGCAAATCGCTCACTTCCGACACCATCCGGCAGGCGGGCGAAGCGACACAGGAGGATATTTCGCCCATTTCCGATGTGCGGGCCAGCGCCTGGTACCGCCGGGAGCTTGTACGAACACTTACCGCGAGGATACTCAACGATGTCAGTACTTCATAGCATTCGGTTTACGTTGAACGGCAAGCCCGTTCAGGCCGCCGTGCCGGTGCACCTCAGCGCCATCGACATGCTGCGCGACGTGTTTCATCTCACCGGCACCAAGCTCGGTTGCGGCGAGGGGGAGTGCGGCGCCTGCACCATCATCGTGGACGGCGTTTCGGTGAATTCCTGCCTTATGTTCGCCGTCGATTGCGACGGCAGGGACGTGACGACGATCGAGGGTCTGCGAACGGACGAAGGTCTGAACCCTTTGCAGAAAGCCTTCGTCGAGCACGGCGCGGTGCAGTGCGGCTTCTGTACCCCGGGCATGGTCATGCAAGGAACCGCCCTGCTCAAGCGGCGCTCCAGCATGACGGTTGAGGAAATCCGGCGGGGCATCGAGGGAAACCTGTGCCGGTGCACGGGCTACCGGAAGATCATCGACACCATCGCTTCCGCCTTGCATGAAACCAGCAGCGAGGAAATATCATGACTGTCATCGCCAAGGAAACGATTATTGGGAAACGGGTGCCAAAGCTCGATGCGCCTCCGAAAGTATCCGGCGAAGCGCGGTATCTCCAGGACATCGACCTGCCGGGCATGCTCTACGGCAAGATCCTTCGCACGGATCGTGTGCACGCCCGTATCGTCAACATCGATGTAAGCGCGGCCAGGGCTCTTCCCGGCGTCCACGCGGTGATCACCGCCGCCGATACGCCCGGCGTTCCGCTGGGTATCGGCAGGGACAATCCGCCGTTGAAGGGCGACAAGGTGCGCTGCATCCGCGACGAGATCGCCGCCGTGGCCGCCGAAACGGAGGAGATCGCGGAAGAAGCCCTGCGACTGATCAAGGTCGAGTACGAGGACCTGCCCGCCGTGTTCGATCCCGCGGAATCGCTCAAGGAAGGCGCTCCCGTGATCCATGAAAAGCACCCGGACAATATCCCGTT
>JALUUP010000124.1 GCA_027021285.1 Bacteroidota bacterium
CACCGGCGAGGTCGGCCCCGGTGTAGCTGCACCAGTTGCAGAGAAAACCGATGATGCGGGGTTCAGACGCCATCATTACCTCCTTTTCCCGTGATGATACCAGGCTCGTACCGCCGGGGCGCACAGACGACTGCGCGTGCGAATGGCGACAGGCAGGTACGATGCCGAGAGACATGTTTGAGGAGAAACCGCATGGTCATAGTGTCACACCTCCAGCAATGCTTCGAGTTCCATTTCGATCTGGTCGTTCGTGAAGCCCATGCCGGTGATCGCCGAGGCGGGGCAGGCTGCCACGCACGTTCCACAGCCCTTGCACAAGGCTTCGTTGACCCTGGATACTTTTTGCTCCTCGTCCCACGCGATGGCCTGGTAGGGACAGAGGTCGTTGCAGATCCGGCAGCCGCCACATGCTTCTTCGTCGATGACCGCCCGCACGGGATCGATCTCCACTTCGCCCTTTGAAATGAGGGAGAGGATACGGGCCGCGGCGGCGGAAGCCTGCGCCACGCTGTCCGGGATGTCCTTCGGCCCCTGGCAGGCGCCCGCAACCATGACGCCGTCCGTGGCCGTGGCCACGGGATCGAGCTTGGGATGCCGTTCCAGGAAGAAGCCATCGGGACTGCGGGAGATGCTGAGCGTCCGCGCGAGGTCGCCCGCGTCGTGCTTGGGAACAAGGGCCGGGCAGAGAATAGCCATGTCCACGGGAATCTCCCGGTGCTTTCCGATCAGCGTATCCTCGCAGTGAACGAGCAGCACGCCTGCTTCCTCGCCCGACCATCCGGCTTCGACGATCTCGGCCACTCGTCCACGAATGACGTTCGCCCCTTCGTCCAGGACGCGCGAGTAGAATTCCTCGTAGCCTTTTCCGAAGGCCCGCATATCGATGTAGAACTGGTACACCTCGGCGCCGGTGCGTTCCTTGACCAGGTGGGAGAACTTGAGGGCGTACATGCAGCAGACGCGGCTGCAGTAGCGGTGATAGCGCTCGTCGCGGGAGCCGATGCAGTGGAGAATGGCCACGGCGCGCGGCTCCTTGCCGTTCTTCAGGAGGATCTTTCCACCGGTGGGACCGGTGGCGTTCACGATCCGCTCGAATTCGAGCGATGTGTACACGTTCTCCAGCTTCCCGTAACCGTACTGCGGCATAACCGACGGATCCATGAGGTCAAAGCCGGTGGTTACCAGAATCTGTCCGACCTCGATTTCTTCCTCTGTTTCCTTCATGCCGTGAAGCACGGCTCCGGGTTCGCAAACCCTCTCGCACTCGTAGCACTCAACGCAGACGCCGCAGTTCAGGCACCGGCTTGCTTCCCGCTGCGCCTGTTCAACGGTGTACCCGAGGTTGACTTCCCGGTAATCGCGAATGCGTTCCGCGGCATTCCGCTGGGGCATGTCGATTCGCTCTTCCCGAGGCGTATCCTCGTACCGCAGCGCGTACGGGTGCGGTTTTTCCTCGAATCCCTTCCGTGGATTCGCCGGCGGTATATGGGTTTCGAAACCCTGGAGGGGTTCGTTGCGCAGGTACTTGTGCATGGCTTCGGCCGCTCGTCTTCCCTGCCCCATGGCCTCGACGACGGTCGAGGGGCCGAGGACGATGTCGCCGCCCGCAAACACACCCGGTATATCGGTCTGCATCGTCTCGCCGTTGACCCGGACAGTATCCCACCTGGTGAAGTTCAGCCGCGGCGCGCCGTTCGATCCCTTTGCGGGTTTCGGGTACCAGGCCACATCGGGTTGCTGGCTGATGGAAACAATGATCTGGTCGAATTCCAGGTCGTGCTCGGAACCGGGAACGGGCACAGGCCGCCGCCGCCCGCTGTCATCCGGTTCTCCCAGTCGCATGGTAGCGCACCGGACACCGCGAACACGGCCCTTCTCACCGAGTATTTCCACCGGCGCGATAAGGTACCGGACCTCGACTCCTTCGGCGACGGCGTCTTCCAGCTCGTCTTCTTCGGCGGGCATTTCCTCACGTGTGCGCCGGTAGAGAATCATGACCTCGGCGCCCTCGCGGCGGGCGGTCCGGGCGGTGTCGATGGCAGTGTTGCCGCCTCCTATCACGGCCACCTTGCGCCCGGTTCTCTGTTCCAGTCCCAGGTTGATGTTTCTCAGGTAATCGACGCCGCTGATGACGCCTTCCAGGTTTTCGCCGGGGACGCCGAGCGTGAAGCCCTTGTGGGCGCCGGTGGCAATGAACACGGCGTCGAACCTGTTTCCGTTCTCGCCTTCAAGCAAATCGTCGAGGGTGAAGTGCTTCCCGAGCTCCTTGCCGGTTTCGATGCGGACGCCCATCTTCTCGATGTACCTGATATCGCGGTCCACGATGTCGCGCGGGCACCGGTACGTCGGAAGCCCGACCGACAGCATACCGCCGGCCACGTTGTGCTTTTCGAACACGGTTACCTTGTAGCCCTTGCGCGCGAGATCGAATGCAGCGGTCAGTCCCGCGGGGCCCGAGCCGATGACAGCGACGGATTCCTCGAAGTCGTTTTCCCTGGGAGGAGGTTCGACTTCTCCGACGTTTTCACGTTCCCAATCCATCAGGAATCTCTTGAGGTCCCGGATGGCAAGCGGCTTGTCCACGCTGCCGCGATTGCATTGCGACTCGCAGGGGTGGTAGCACACGCGGCCGCAAATAAACGGCAGGGGGTTTTCCTTTCGCACGAGCCTGGCTGCCTCCGCGAACCGTCCTTCCCGGACGAGGGCGATGTATCCCGCCGCGTCCTGGTGGATCGGACAGGCTTGCTTGCAGGGCGGGCGCTCGCGTTTCTCGATGACAAACGTGCCGGGAACAGCCTGGGGAAACACCTTGTGGATGGCGGTGCGGTCCTGCATCATCATGTCGAACACGCTGGGGACGCTCACCGGGCAGACCTTGGCGCATTCGCCGCACGAAGTGCACGCGTCCGTCACGTACCGCGGATTCACCTTGACGGTCACGGTGAAGTTCCCCATGTAGCCATCGACGTTTTTCACTTCGCTGCACGTAAGCAGGCGGATATTTTTCCGGTGGCTGACGGAAACCATCTTCGGCGTGAGGATGCAAGAAGAGCAATCCAGCGTGGGGAAGGTCTTGTCGAAGCGCGCCATTTGCCCACCGATGGTCGGTTCGCGTTCCACGAGTACAACTTCATTGCCGGAGTCCGCCAGCTCCAACGCGGCTTGAATTCCCGCAATTCCGGCGCCCACGACCAGGGTCCGCGGATTGATAGAGACCTGCCTGGGCGTCATGGGTTGATGGAGCGCGACACGCCGCACGGCAGCCAGCGACAGCGCCTTGGCTTTGTCGGTAGCGGCAGCACGGTCGTCATGAACCCACGCGCACTGTTCCCGGATATTTGCCATCTGGAAAAGGTAGCGGTTGAGACCCGCTTCCTCGCAGGCAGTGCGGAACGTCAATTCGTGCATGAGCGGGGAGCAGGCG